>CALGTJ010000441.1 GCA_937901435.1 uncultured Rhodobacter sp.
TGAGGCTTAACTGCAGCGATCACGCACAGTAACCCCTGCAGTTGGTCCACGGACCTCGGTCCGAGCAAAACCATCCAGCACCAACTGAGTCCAGGCAACGTTGATAATAGGTCGACGGTGCGCGGTCTATTGTCCGCTAGAGCCATGGTTCTTGGTTCCCGGTCCACGGGCCTGGGCAAGGTGGTTCAGGAACCCCGGGCCAGGTTTCATGTAGCCAGATGGGGAGTGTTTTGTCATCAAGGCCAGGTTACGAAACCGCCCGCCCCGTCTCAAGCAAGTTTAATCTGACAGTGCCGTTGAGCGCACAATATCAGGTAATTTATCACATTACCCTAACGCCAAATGTGCAAACAACCGCGCGACAGCTTCGGCACCTGGGTCCACATGACCCTTTAGCTGCTCTGCATTGATGTAGGTCGCACGGCCGGCTTTGGCAGAGGTCAACGTCGCGGTATAATCTGCCCCTTTTCGGGCAGCGGCTGCGGCCTTTGGCATCCCATCCTTAAGTGCGGTTAGCGCAGGTAGCAAAGCATCCACCATTGTCCGGTCACCTGGGTTGGCACCACCAATCTGGCGCATACGGTCAAGGCCCATTTTCAACGCTTGGGTCATCGGTAGACCGGAAGACGACGCATCCCCCGAAGCAGCAAAGAAGATCGCCAAAAGCACACCGGACGATCCGCCCATGGTTTGGCTCAGCTCAAGGCCAATCGCACGGTACAACTGCGTGTGATCGGCCAGCGGCAGACGATCCATGGCATCAATTAAAGCGCGCGATGCACTCGCAAGGGTTGATCCTGTGTCACCATCGCCCGATTTCGCATCAAGCAGATTCAAGTCTTGTTCGGATGCAATCAGAACCTCGCAACATCCCGTCAGGAACGCTTGGGTCTTTGCGTGGGCCGATGCGGGTGCACGGATCGGGGACAACCCGTCAGGCAAAGGCAGGACGTTAGATTTTGTCACCCTGTGGCATCCGGGCCAGCCCGGGCAGTCAACGGGTTGGGTCAACAAAGCATCGTCACCGCTTGCCAGTTCCATCACGGATATGGAAAACCCGTGCATATCAATCGCCGTCATCATCGCATCAGGGCCAACCATCAATTCGGTGAGCGCCCCTAAAGGCGAAGCCACAAAAGCACTGGTCAAGATCGACATTTCCAAAACAGATGATCCGCCCAGATTATTGATCAATGCAACATGTGGCTTCGCTGACATGGTGGCGACCAGCTTTTCGCTCACCTTGGCGATGGCGTCTTTCGCACCACCTGCGGCAACTTGTTCAACGCCAGCCTCACCGTGGATACCAAGGCCCAGTTCGACCATGCCATCGGGAATGCGGTCTTCCTTGATTGCTCCGGGCACAGTGCACGTATCGAGAGACATGCCGATGCTGCGGCTGCTTGCAACAACGCGCATCGCCACTGCGGCGCAGTCTTCCAACGTGGCCCCGTTTTCGGCCATAGCCCCTGCGATCTTGTGCACAAACAACGTCCCCGCAAGACCACGCGCTTGTGGCAGCTCAGGCAAGGCGACATCATCATCAACAATGACCATGAATACGTTCAGGCCAAAAGCGCGGGCACGTTCAGCAGCCAGACCAAAATTTAACCGGTCTCCTGTGTAGTTTTTCACAATCAGCAAACAGCCCGCAGAGCCAGTGACCGCTAGGATGCCCGCCAAAACCGCATCCGCTGAAGGCGAGGCAAACACATCGCCACAGACAGCTGCGGCCAGCATGCCTTGGCCGACAAAACCTACATGGGCCGGTTCATGGCCCGACCCACCACCTGTCACCAGCGCGACCTTGGACTTGTCCCAATCGGTGCGCACGACCACACGGATATGGGGATACCCGTCAAGCCTTGTCAGCGTGCCGCCTGATGCGGCGATGGCCCCGTCAATGGCCTCTGTGACCATGTCCTCTTTTGCATTGATGAACTGTCTCATGGTCTATCTCCCTCAGGTCAAACGTGCGCCAGTGGCGTCAAAATAGAATGGATTATTAGGGCGAATTTTGACAATATCGCCTTCTTTCAAAGCGGTGTGTGCATCGGTCACAGTAATCAAATCATGTGCTTTGAACTTCAGATGCAGGCGGGTTTGGTCACCCAAATGTTCAACGCGTTGTACAAAGCTCTCTTCACCGTTTCCCTGCACAATCTGTTCGGGACGCAGGCCGATATGGGTTGCCATATCTGGTGCGCCACCAAAGACATCTGCGGGCAGTACGTTGATGCGTGGTTGGCCCAAACGGCTGGCTACGTAGATGCTGATAGGATTTTCATAAATGTCGCGCGGGTTGCCAAATTGGACCAAACGCCCGTTGTCCAGTACGCCTACATGGGTTGCCATTGTCATTGCTTCGATCTGGTCATGGGTCACATAAAGCATCGTCGCGCCGGAATCGGCCTGAATGCTCTTTAGCTCGATCCGCAAGTCCGAGCGCAGTTTGGCATCCAGCGAACTCAGCGGTTCATCCATCAGATAAACCGCTGGATCACGTACGAGCGCACGCCCGATTGATACGCGCTGCATCTCTCCACCAGAAAGGGCCGTCGCCTTATTGTCGAGTTTGTGACTAATCTGCAGGACCTCGGCCACGGCACCAACCTTGCGGTCAATCTCGGCCTGGGGGGTGCGCAAGATCGGGGATTTCAGCGGGAATTCAAGATTCTGGCGCACCGTCAAATGCGGGTAAAGTGAATATTGCTGAAACACCATTGCCACGTCACGCTGAGCGGGAGTCAGATCAGCCATATCGCGCCCGCCAATCGTCACGCCGCCTGTGTCAGGATTATCGAGCCCTGACACCATGCGCAACGTTGTCGTCTTACCTGCACCCGTTGGCCCGAGCAGCACGACGAACGCCCCATCAGGAACAGTCATCGTGACATCATCGAGCGCCACTTCAGTGCCATAGGATTTGGATACGTTTGTTAAGGTGACCTCAGCCATTGGACAACACTTCCACATTGGCTTGTGACAGAAATGCTTTGCCGGAAGCTGCATCAAACAAGGAGATCGTGCGAGGATCAAAGGTCAGGCCCGTGGTGTCCCCCACATCGATACGGTCCGAACTGGCAACCCGCGCTTTAAGCACGCCATTGGGCGTATCAAGCGTAATGATCTGCGTGGTGCCAAGATATTCGGTGGCCTTCACACGGCCTCTATATGCAGCACTGTCATCCAACCTCACATGTTCAGGGCGCACCCCAAAGGTCAAATCACCGTTTGCACCATCAATCGTTACAGGGACCGGCAAAGACACATTACTCAGCCGGACCGAATTAGCACCCACACCGACCATCCCATTGAAATTAAGGAAATTCATTGGGGGCGAACCGATGAACTCCGCCACAAACTTAGTCGCAGGCCAGTCATAGATATCTTGCGGCACACCGAACTGTTCGACCGATCCGTGGTTCATCACCACAATCTTGTCGCCCATCTGCATCGCCTCAAGCTGGTCATGGGTCACGTAAACCGTCGTGGCCCCCATCCGGTCATGCAAGGCGCGCAGCTCCTCTGACATATGCTCGCGGAACTCTGCATCCAATGCCCCCAACGGTTCGTCCATAAAGAACGCCTTCGGATCACGAACAATCGCACGGCCCAAGGCAACACGTTGGCGATCGCCACCTGACAAGCCGCCAACCGGCTTTTTCAGAATATCTGTTATACCAAGGATTTCAGCAATTTCCTGAACCTTCTTTTTCACCTGAGCCTTGGGCATACCTTGGGAAATCAATGGATAACTGATGTTTTTGCCCACATTCAGGTGCGGATACAAAGCAAACATCTGAAACACGAACGCGATGTCGCGTTGGCTGGCAGGTTTTTGGCCCACCTCTTCGCCATCGATGTAAATCTCGCCAGACGTTGGCAGCTCAAGCCCTGCCATCATACGCAAGGTGGTAGTTTTACCGCAGCCCGAGGGGCCAAGCAGCATGAAAAATTCTCCATCCTCAATCGTGAAAGTGGAAGATTTCACCGCATTGAACGATCCGAAATCCTTGCGCACATTTTCAATTCTGATCTGTGCCATGGGTTACTCCGGAAAATGGCTGACGATGATGAACATCACCGTGCCAACAAGGGTGACAATGAATGAATAAGTATAGAGACCGATCGCGAATGGCTGCATCAACATGACCACACCAACCGCAATCAAGGTGGATGCCAGCATTTCCCATGCACCGCGTCGGAACCGCACCAGACCGTCGAAAAAGTTCATCATTTGCGTACAGCTCCAAATGTGATCCCGCGCAACAGATGTTTGCGCAACATGATGGTGAAGACCATGACTGGCACCAAGAAAATCGTGGCCCCCGCCGCAACGGCAGGCCAATCCTTACCGCTGGTCCCGATGATGGTGGGTATGAACGGAGGTGCCGTCTGGGCTGTGCCAGATGTCAGCAGAACCGCGAACGCATATTCATTCCATGCAAAAATCAAACAAAATATGGCCGTCGATGCGATGCCAGTCGCCGCCTGTGGCAGCACCACTTTATAAAACGCTTGAAAGCGGGTGTAGCCGTCGATCAAAGCCGCTTCTTCGTATTCTATTGGGATTTCGTCGATGAAGCCTTTGAGTAGCCAAACCGATAGTGACAGGTTCACAGCCGTATAGAGCAGGATCATACCAAGATGCGTGTCGTTCAGGCCCAGATTGCGGAACATCAAAAAGATCGGAATTGCAACAGCAATCGGCGGCATCATCCGAGTAGACAGAATAAAGAATAACAGATCGTCCTTGAGCGGCACCTTAAAGCGACTGAACGCATAAGCCGCCATGGTGCCAAGGATCATACAGAGCGCAGTTGATCCAAACCCAATGATCACCGAATTCAAGAACCGCTCGCCATAGCGGGACGGGCCAGAGATGACTGTGCCACGTTCGCGGGTGATTTCTTCGTACCATGTCGTCGGTGGGCCCGCTTCTTCCAACATCTTCTCGGTTGCGCGGGTGCGGTCTGTGAACAGGTTTACATAGCCTTCCAATGTCGGTTCAAAAGCCACCACTGGAGGGTAAGAAATTGAATCTGATGGGGACTTGAAGCCAGTGGCTATAATCCACAAGAGCGGGATTAGGGTTATGACGGCATACCCGACAACCAAAGCACCTGCGACCCATTTAATGGCGCGGCTGGGGTCTGTGACTGAAAAGCTCATCTTTCTTTTACCTTATTGAGGGCTTTGACATAGATCGATGCAAGGCCGAAAACTGTAACGAACAAGATCACAGCATATGCAGACGAGTAACCTGTACGCCACTTTTCGAATGCCTCTCGCTTTAGGTCAATCGAGCTCAGGGTCGTCGTATTGCCAGGTCCACCGCCCGTCAGTTGGACCACCAAATCAAACATTTTAAAGTTCTCAATTCCACGAAACAACACCGCCAGCATCAAGAAAGGGAGCACCATCGGGATGGTGATTGTCCAGAATTGCCGCCACTTAGAGGCACGATCACACTCGGCAGCTTCATAGATGCTGTCCGGAATAGATCGCAGGCCCGCAAGGCATATCAGCATCACAAAAGGTGTCCACATCCATGTATCCGCAATCACAATTGCCCAAGGCGCCAAATGCACGTCGCCGATCATTGAAAAGTCAGCTGGATCACCACCAGTAAAAAAGGTAACCGCATAGTTGAACAAGCCGATTTGGGGCTGGTAGAGAAAGGTCCAAAAATTTCCGACTACAGCGGGCGACAACATCATCGGAAGCACGATGATCGTGGTCCACATATCATTGCCTTTGAATTTTTTGTTGATCAGATAGGCCAGCGTAAAGCCAATCAGAACTTGCAGTACGATGGTCCAGATCAGGAAATGCGCAGTCGCCTGCATTGTTGCCCAGATATCGGGGTCAGACAGAATGCGTTCATAGTTGCGGAAGCCAACCCATTCGACGTCGTTGTTAGGGCGGTTCACGCGAAAATTGGTAAAGCTCAGCCGTATTGTCCAGATCAGCGGAAAGATGTTCACCGCTAGCAACAAAAAAATCGTTGGAGCGACAAAAATCCACGCGATGGTGCGGTCCGAAAGGCCTTTTATGTGACGGGCTACACCATTTGGCGTCTTTACAGCGACCTTATCGATGGGAGACTCTGTCATGGGGCTGGTCCATTCCTGCGGGCTTGCACAACGTGCCGCCCATGAGGGTATTTTGGATGGAGTGTCCTCTGACTAATTAAAAAGCGCCAGAGGACGAAGTTTGGACGCGCAGAAACTATCAACGCATCCAACACATATTTTTACAGTTTGCCTTCGTCCTCAAAGACTTCTGTCCAGTCACGAACGAGACCGTCCAACGCTTCTTGCGATGTGCCTTCGCCAGCGATGACAAAGTTGTGCATGCGCTGTTGCATCGGAATCAGCAGGTCAGCGTAGGCTGGCTCGGCCCAGAAATCCTTAACGATCGCCATGCTATCAAGGAACGTCTGTGCGTAAGGCTGGCTTGTTGCGAAGCCGGGGTCTTCAACAACCGACTTCAGCGCTGAATATCCACCCAGTTCCCACCATTGTGCCTGAACCTGAGGCTGGGCGAACCACTGGATGTACTCCAATGCGGCGTCCTGCTTATCAGAGTATGAAACAACCGAAATACCTTGTCCGCCAAGCTGTGCGAACTGGCCTGCTGGACCTGCAGGGTTCGGAAAATAACCGGACTTGCCGCCACCAACATTTTCGTCAGCTTCAACGCCCGGCCAAATGAAGGCAAAGTTCATCTGCATCGCAACCTGACCTGACCGATAGGCATCGATGTTTTCGCCCATATACCAATTTGATGATCCCGGAGGCGTCGCAGTATCATAAAGTTCTTTATACAGATCAAGTCCTTTAGCAGCACCAGCGGAATTGACAAACCCTTCCAAATCATAGGGTTTATCTGGGTTTTCATACTGAAAACCATAGTTGTAGAGGGCGTTCGTCACACCCATGGTTATACCTTCAGACCCACGCTCTGTGTAGATTGCGGCACCGTAAACTGTGGTGCCATCAATGTCGCGCCCTTGGAAAAACTGACCAATCTCTTTCAGCTCTTCAAGCGAAGCTGGAACACCCAACTCACGGCCGTATTTCTCCATGAATTCGGCTTGAAGCTCTGGACGCTCAAACCAATCTTTACGATAAGTCCAACCGACAACATCACCAAACGCAGGCAACGCATAGTAGTTTGGCGTGTTCTTTGGCCATTCTGCATACCCTGTCACAGTTGCAGGAATGAAATCGCCCATGTCGATGCTGTTAGCATCAAAAAAGTCATTCAATTTTACATAGTGGCCGTTTTCAGCACCACCACCGATCCACTGGCTGTCGCCAATCATCAAATCGCAAAGCTGACCACCAGAGTTAAGCTCATTGAGCATTCTGTCTGCAAAGCTGGTCCATGGCACAAACTCAAAGTTCATTGTGTGGCCGGACTGCGCCTCAAAATCCTTACTAAGCTCAATCAGCGCGTTTGCCGGATCCCAGGCTGCCCAGCACAGGGTCAATTCAGTTGCATGGCCACCAGCAGTTGCCGTTGTGGCTGCGCCACTGACCATCATCGCTCCTGCAGCGGCGGTCATCATCAGATTCATTTTCATTTGTATCTCCTCCCGAGACTTTGACAGGCTCAGCCCCCTCGCCGCGCCACTATCGTGAAGTCTTTGTTAATGATGCACGTGCATCAAAGCAAGATAATTATGAGACACGTGCATCATTTTGTGGTACGAAGACTGTAGACAAGACCTCGGACAGTTTCATTTCAAATCAGAAACTGTCTGATAATATTAGGGAATAAATTGGAAATGGCAAAAAAAAAGCTGATGTTGAGACCCACAACCAAAGACCTTGCCCAAGTCGCCGGCGTCAGCCGTGCAACCGTAGATCGGGTGTTGAACGGGCGCGAAGGGGTGCAGAAAAAGACCATTGAGCGCGTCAATCAGGCGATTGATGAACTGGGATTCGTCCGCAATCTGCAGGCTGCGAATCTGGCGAAATCGCAAAACTACCGCTTTATCTTTGCGCTCCCGAGATCTGGAGATCAGTTTCTCGATCAAATCAAACAGCGCATCGCAGAAGCGCAGGCCGTCTTTGCCGAAGATAACATCTGGTGTGAGATACAGGAAATCGATGACAAGGATCCGCACGGCATTTCGACCTATCTTGCGTCTCTGTCCAAGGACAATATCGATGGCATCGCGATTATGTCACCTGAAACACCACAAGTGCGCGACTCTATAACGCGATTACAAGAACGCGGCGTCGCAGCGTTGCCGTTCGTGTCTAACCAAACGATGATGGACGCGAATTGGGTCGGCATAGACAACCGTGCTGCAGGGGCGACAGCGGGTTTGCTGCTAGGACAATTTACAGCGCGGCGCGAAGGGTCCATTCTGGTCATTTCTGAAAGCATGCAGTCACGAGATACCCTTGAGCGCAGACTCGGTTTTGATCAAGAGCTCAATGACAATTTCCTGCGTCTGCGCGCACTGCCTTCACTTGAAACCTACGGCAATGGAGATAGAGCGAGGCAAATTATTGCAAATAGTTTGAAAACTAACCCGGATGTAGTTGGCATTTACATTATGGCATCTGAAGCACGTATCCCTTTGTCAATCGTTAGTGAGCTTGGGCTTGATCCATCCATCATCAAAATTGCCCATGAACGCACACCTTTTACCGAAGCTGCCCTGCAGCAACATACTTTGGACGGAGTAATTGCCCAAGACGCAGGACACCTCGTACGCAGTGCGATCCGGCGGTTGAAGGGAATTATCGACCAGCGAAAAACGCTTCAGTCCCAAGAAAACATCCGTATCGAAATACTACTGCGGACAAATATCTAACGTGAATGCCGAGCCGCCGTGATAGAAAAGAGAAAAATATGGAGCTGTCAAACGAAGTTGCCAAACCAATAAGGCGAAGCATCAGATTGCAGCTGTCAGACTAATGAGAACTCGCATCAGATTGCTAGCGCAGCCTAAACCTATGCGCTCAATAGTTGGCGCCACTCAGTAAGAGCGGCGGCGCGGTTTAGCTTGAAGTTGGTGCGTGAGTAGAGATGGCGTTACCAAACAAAATCCCGCTCCAATGGATTTACAAGGCTAACACTAAAGGCCCGTGGTCCGAGACGCGGGGCCCTAGGATCAGGGGCCCCGGTCCAT
>CALGTJ010000442.1 GCA_937901435.1 uncultured Rhodobacter sp.
CAATCGCGCGTCAAGATGCTGGAAAAGATGGAGACAATCACGGCCCCCGAGGACCGCGCACGCCGGATCTTTACCTTTCCCACACCAGAGGAACTCTCGCCCCCGATCATCAATATGGAAGGGGCCTCTGTCGGATATGATGGCAAGGCGGTGCTGAGCCATCTCAACCTGCGCATTGATCAGGACGACCGTATCGCCCTGCTGGGCCGCAACGGAGAGGGCAAATCGACCCTGTCCAAGCTGCTGTCAGATCGCCTGATCAAGATGGACGGCCGCGTCACCCGCGCCAGCAAGCTGCGCATCGGGTTCTTTGCCCAGCATCAGGTCGACGAGCTTTATGTCGACGAAACCCCTCTGCAACACCTGCTGCGCGCGCGTCCCGAGGTGGGCCAGCCCAAACTGCGCGCGCAACTGGCGGGCTTTGGCCTGATGGCCGCACAGGCGGAAACCGTGGTGGGCAAGCTGTCAGGCGGGCAAAAGGCGCGTCTGTCACTGCTGCTGGCGACGCTGGACGCACCGCATCTGCTGATCCTCGACGAGCCGACCAACCACCTTGACATCGAAAGCCGCGAGGGTCTGGTCGAGGCGCTGACGGCTTACTCTGGCGCGGTGATCCTCGTCAGCCACGATATGCACCTGCTCAGCCTCGTGGCGGATCGGCTGTGGCTGGTCAAGGACGGGCGCGTGCAACCCTACGAGGATGACCTTGAATCGTACCGCAAGATGCTGCTGACCAACGATAAACCGGCCAAGGTCGAGAAGCCCAAAGAGAAACCTGTCGTCACCCAAGACCAGATCAAGGCGCTGCGCGGCGAGCTGCGCAAGTCCGAAGAGCGGGTCGATAAACTGAACGACATGCGCGACAAACTGGCCAAGAAACTCGCCGATCCGTCTCTGTACGAGAAGGAAAAGAAGGGCGAAATCGAGGTTTGGCAAAAGAAATACGCCGAGGTGATGAACGCGCTGGACCGGGCCGAATCCATGTGGGTGGCCGCGCAAGACAAACTGGACCGCGCGCAGAACTAGGTGGGCTGCCTTGGGGTTCGGCTCGGACCCCATCAAACAGTTTGGGATCTGGAAACAATTTTGCAGTTTATAGTCGATTGCTTCCAGATTCGCGGGCCCGGCTCGCGCAAATCATCTTAAGGTTGATTTCATCTTTATTTAATTTACCGTCATCCTTACCACGGCTGGAAACAAGCCTGTGGAACGAGAGGGAAGCATGACGTTTCTGTTTCTATTATCGGTGGTTTTTGTGCTGCCACTGGCCTTTGCCGCATTTGACAACACCTCTGAGGGCACCCCCGGAGACCATGAGACGCCCGTGCCCCGCCCCCCCTCCAATCCGAACGAATTCCTCGGCACCAATGGGTCGGACGATTTCACGGGAACAGAGTTTGACGACACGTTGCGTGGCTTCAATGGCAGCGACACCCTGTCGGGCGAGGCTGGCAATGACCAACTGAGCGGCGGCAATGGCGAAGATCTGCTGGTGGGCGGCACTGGCAACGATCAGATCTTTTCCAATTCCTCTGATGACAATTCCTTTGGCGATGACGGCGACGATACGATCTATGGCGGCTTCGGCAACGACCTTGTTGGGGGTGGCTTCGGCAACGACATCCTGTATGGCAACGCAGGCGAAGACAGCCTCTACGGCGATGAAAGCCCCCGGATCGGCACCGGAGACGTGCTGAACGGCAATGACCTGCTGTTCGGGGGCGAGGGCGCGGACCTGCTGGCCGGGAACGGCGGCATCGACACCCTCAACGGCGGTGCCGGGAATGATCGCATCTTTGACTATGACCTTGCGTTTTATGAGGGCCCCAACGCCAGCCTTGTGGATGGTGGCGCGGGTAATGACGAGATTTTCGTCGACGGCGGCAGCACGATCACGGGGGGTGCGGGCGAGGATCATCTCTTTATTTTCAACGGCCTGACCAACTCGGATGTAAGCGAGATCACCGATTTCAACCGCGACGAGGACAGGCTGGAGTTTGAAATCGAGGTGGATGACGGCGACCAAGGCGCCTTGCGTCTTGTGGATTTTGCCGATGGGACCGGGGCCGAGGTGTTTTTTGGCGATGCGCTGGTGGCGCGGGTCACGGGCGCGGAGGGGCTGGACCCGGATGCAATCACCCTGCGCCTTGTGCTGCGCAATGACAGCGGCGGTATAGACTTTGAGGATGGCGCGGGCAGCACACAAATCATCAGCAACAGTTTTGACAACACCATCCGTGGCGGCAGTGGCGACGACACGATTATCGCTGGTGGCTTTTTTAACATCGGCGGAAATACACAAGGCGGAAGTGACGTGCTGGAGGGCGGTGATGGCGACGACTTTATCTATGCCAGAGGCGGCAACCTGAAGCTTTTCTTTGGCGTGACGCAAAGCGTTCGGGATGCGGACTTGGGCTTTCCCTATAATCCGGTCGTGATCACCGATTTCGACAGCGCAGAGGATGTGCTGTTCGTCGATGTCCGCCCGCAATACCTCGCCCCCGGCGGCACCGGGGCAATAACGGTAGAGGTCTGGGCCGATGGCACCGGCAGCAACGTCTTGCTGGACGGCACACTCATCGCACGGGTGGCGGGCGGTCAATCGCTGACACCAAGCGGCATCACCACGGACGATGCGGTAATTTTCGCCTGACGCGTCCGCCGTGACCCGACACACAGTTCCGCAGCGTCATCTGTGCCGTGGCGACATAAGGCCCCAAATTCCTCTGGGTCCGAATTCCTCTGCGCCCGGCGCAGCGCCCCAAAAACCGTTTGCCTCATTGCCGCGCAGGGCCTAGGCACCGGGTCATGGAAACGACCGCCCTGATCACCGCCTTTGTCGCGCTTTTGGTCATTATCGACCCGATCGGCCTGACCCCGATCTACGTCTCTCTGACCCGTGGCATGGACCCGCGCAAGCGCCGCTCGGTGGGGTTGCGCGCTTGCCTGACCGCCATCGGGTTGCTGACGCTCTTTGGGATCTTCGGCGATGCAGTGCTGGATTTCATCGGCATCTCTATGCCCGCCTTTCGCATCGCGGGCGGTATCCTGTTGTTCCTGACCGCGCTGGAAATGCTGTTCGAGAGACGCACGAAACGGCGCGAAGACCGAACCGACGAGGATCACAACGCCGACCCGTCGGTCTTTCCCCTCGCCATGCCCCTGATCGCAGGCCCCGGTGCGATGGCGACCATGGTGCTGCTGGCGGGCGCGCCCGGTATCGGCTGGCCCGAAATCCTCGCCATGCATCTTGTCATGATAGCCGTCATCGCCGTCGTGTTTGTCTTTTTCCTCAGCGCAAACCTGCTGGAACGCGCGCTTGGGCCGACGGGCATCAACCTGCTGACGCGCCTGTTCGGCATGCTGCTGGCCGCCCTGTCTGTGCAATTCGTCATCGATGGCGTCCGCGAAAGTATAATGGCGGCGGCATGATCCGCCGGGTGGCACAAGCGCAGACGTAAACGGTTGCGTGATGATTTCCCGCCGACGCGCTGACATTTGCGCACCGCACCCCTATCTGATGAAGACAGGAGGCGCTTATGGACTCGTACGACACAGGACGGCTGATTTACCTTGTGCTTTTGGTCACCGTGATCGGGGGCTATTTCTTTGTCGCCAACCGCGACCGGATCGGCCAGATGCTGCGCCAATCGGTGCTGTGGGGGCTGATCTTTCTGGGCGTGATCGCAGGGTTCGGCCTTTGGAACGACATTCGCACCGATGTGCTGCCGCGGTATTCGGCCGTGGTCGAAGGCGGGCGGGTCGAGGTGCCCCGCTCGTATGACGGGCATTATTACCTGACCCTGACCGCCGATGGCACGCCCGTGAATTTCGTCGTCGACACCGGGGCGACAGACATCGTGCTTAGCCGAGAGGACGCCGCCCGCGTCGGGATCGACCTGAACACACTGCTGTTCACAGGTCTCGCCAATACCGCCAATGGCACCGTGCGCACCGCCCGCACCAAGGTCGACCGGCTGGAACTAGGCCCAATTGTCGACCGCAACGTCCCGGTCTGGGTCAATGACGGCGAGATGAGCGGATCGCTGTTGGGCATGGCCTATCTGCACCGCTTCAAGACCCTGCAAATCTCGGACGGCACGCTCACACTGGAGCGCTAGGATGCCTCTCCAAGGCCGCGCCTCCGTTTTTCTGTTGGGTTCCAGAGGGATGCAGGCTAAGCCTTCTTGATGGAACCACACCCGCCTTTCCCTGACGCACCCGCCCCACGGCGCTTGATCCTGTCAGGATGGCCGGACCTGTGCGCAGGAACAAGGCGCCACCCATGACGCCCGATCCCCTACAGCCGCCCCCGCTTTCCCTGTCCCTGTTCCGCACCGCCCTAAGACTGGCCTGCTTTCTGGCGCTGATCTTTGCGGTGCATCTGCTCCTCGACGAGGCCATGTATCTGACAGAGGCCCTGCCGCCGGGGCCGGGTAGGACCGTGCGCGCGCTGATCCTCGGGGCCGCACTGGCAGCCTATGCCCTGCTGATCGCGACCCCCTTTGTGCCGGGCATCGAAATCGGCATTTCCCTCGCAATGATCCGGGGCCCAGACATTGCCCCGCTGCTGTATCTTGCCACCGCAGTCGGTCTGATGCTGGCCTTCCTTGCGGGGCGCTTTCTGCCCTATAACTGGATATATCGCGCCATGCTGGACCTGCGTCTGCGCCGCGCCTGCGCCCTGCTCGACCAGATCAAACCGCTCTCGCCGCAAGAGCGGCTTGACCACCTGCGCGCCCGCCTGCCCGGTCGTATCGCCGCGCTGGCGCTCAATTACCGCTATCTTGTGCTCGCCGGGCTGATCAACCTGCCCGGCAGCGCCATCATTGGTGGGGGCGGCGGCATCTGCCTGCTGGCAGGCCTCACCGGGTTGTTTGCCCTGCGTGCCTCGCTGCTGACCATCGCCATCGCCGTCTCGCCCTTTCCGCTTGTCGTCTGGTTCTGGGGCCCTGAAACGCTGCTGTAAGGCAACACCCTACACTGGGTTTTGTGACCCATTGATCCAGGCGGCGGGGCCCGCTTTGGCCGAAGGACCAAACGGGGAGGATAAAGCGGCGCGCCCGCGCGCCTCCTTTTGGGTAGGTTTCGCTCATAGAATGACGCTGGCGATCAAATTTTCGCCGCACATCACCTTCCCTCTGCCCGACTTAACGCTATGGTCACCCCAACCCTATAAATCCGAGGCCCCATGGATCCGCTCGTCATCTTTACCCCGTCCGGCAAACGTGGCCGATTTCCGATCGGCACCCCGGTGCTGACAGCCGCACGCCAGCTTGGCGTGGACCTTGATTCTGTTTGCGGCGGGCGTGGCATTTGTTCCAAATGCCAGATCACCCCCAGCTATGGCGAGTTCTCCAAACATGGGCTGACCGCCGCGCAAACCGCGCTGAGCGAATGGAACAGCGTCGAAGAGCGTTATGACCAGAAACGCGGGCTGAAAACCGGGCGGCGTCTGGGCTGTCAGGCGACAGTGCAAAGCGATATCGTCATTGATGTGCCCGCCGAAAGTCAGGTGCATAAACAAGTGGTGCGCAAGGCTGCCACCGCCCGCGATATCATCATGGATCCCGCCACGCGGCTCTATTATGTCGAGGTTCTGGAACCGGATATGCACGAACCCTCGGGCGATCTGGAGCGGCTGAAAAAAGCGTTGGCCGAACAATGGCAGATCGACACAGATGCCCTGCGCGTCGACCTGCCGGTGCTGTCCAAGCTCCAGCCCGCTTTGCGCAAGGGCAAATGGGCCGTCACTGTTGCGTTGCATCAGGGGCATAACGACAAACACGAGCGCATCCTTGATATCTGGCCCGGCTTTACCGAAACGCCGCTTTACGGTCTGGCGATCGATCTTGGCTCGACCACCATCGCCGCCCATCTGTGCAACCTGCGCACGGGCGAAGTCGCAGCCAGCGCGGGCATCATGAACCCGCAGATCCGCTTTGGCGAAGACCTGATGAGCCGGGTGTCCTATGTGATGATGAACCCCGGCGGCGACGTGGAAATGACAGGCGTGGTGCGCGATGCGCTGAACGTGCTGACGCAGGATATCGCCACAGAGGCGGGCATCGACGCGCATCAGATCATGGAGGCGGTCTTTGTCTGCAATCCGGTCATGCACCATCTTTTGCTGGGGATCGACCCGGTCGAACTGGGTCAGGCGCCTTTCGCGCTGGCCACCTCGGATTCCATGTCACTCGATGCGCGAGAGTTGGACCTTTCTGCAATGAACCCTGCCGCCCGCGTCTATCTGCTGCCTTGTATCGCGGGCCATGTGGGGGCCGATTGCGCCGCTGTCGCTCTAAGCGAAGAGCCCAATAAGTCCGATGACCTCGTGCTGATCGTCGATGTGGGCACCAATGCTGAAATCCTGCTGGGCGACAAAAACCGCGTGCTGGCCTGTTCCTCGCCCACCGGCCCCGCCTTTGAGGGCGCGCAGATCAGTTCCGGCCAGCGCGCCGCTCCCGGTGCCATCGAGCGGGTCGAGATTGACCCCGCGACGAAAGAGCCGCGCTTCAAGGTCATCGGCTCTGACCTCTGGTCCACCGATCCCGGCTTTGACGAGGCCATAGCCGTCACCGGCGTCAGTGGCATCTGCGGGTCCGGCATCATCGAGGCCGTGGCCGAAATGCGCGCCGCTGGCCTGCTGGATGTCTCTGGCCTGATCGGCTCTGCCGAGGCCACGGGCACGGCGCGCATGCTGCCAGAGGGGCGAACACATTCCTATCTGCTTCATGATGGCACCGCAGATGGCGGCCCGTTGATCACTGTCACCCAAGGCGATATCCGTGCGATTCAGCTTGCAAAATCAGCGCTTTATGCGGGCGCGCGCCTGCTGATGGACGAGCTTGGAACCGATACCGTCGACCGCGTCGTGCTGGCCGGGGCCTTTGGCGCGCATATCTCGCCCAAACACGCGATGATCCTGGGCATGATCCCCGATTGCCCGCTGGACAAGGTCACCTCTGCCGGAAACGCCGCTGGCACTGGCGCGCGTATCGCCCTGTGCAACCGCGCCGCACGGGCAGAGATCGAGGCGACCGTGCATCAGATCCACAAGGTCGAAACCGCGATAGAGCCGAAATTTCAGGAACATTTCGTCGCCGCCAACGCCATCCCCCACGCCACTGCGCCCTTTGCAGAACTGGCCAAAGTGGTCACTCTGCCCAACCCCAGCTTTAACACCGGCGGCGACAGAGACGGCGGCGGTCGCCGTCGCCGCCGCGCCTGACACAAGGACACAGATATGGACATTCATCCCGCAGGATCACGCCCCTCTGCCCCCGGCCCGGCCGAGTATTTCACTGGTCAGGTGCGCATGGATCCCATCGTCACGGCGCCCGATCCAGCACGGGTGCGCGCGCTTGCTGTGACCTTTGAACCGGGCGCGCGCACCGCTTGGCACACGCATCCTCTGGGCCAGACGCTGTTTGTGACCGCAGGCGCAGGGCAGGTGCAACTCGAAGGCCAGCCGATCCAGCAGATCCGCCCCGGCGACACGGTCTGGATCGCCCCGCACGAACGCCACTGGCACGGCGCGACTGCGACAACAGGGATGACGCATATCGCGATCCAAGAGGCTCTGCAGGGGTCAAATGTGACATGGATGGAGCATGTCACCGAGGCGGAATACAGCGGCGCAGCCTGACCTGATAATAGATTTCTAACGACAATTCGAAGTCGTGGTGTCGCCGCAGATATCTAGCCGGGGCCCGCGTTCATGCGCAGACCCCGCCCCTTCCCCCCTTACGCCGCAGCGGGTGTCGTCGCAGGGTCCAAGACCCCTTCAATCGCCTGCCATTCAAGGTTGGCGACATAGCGCTGCGCCATCTGGCCCGTGTCGTCGAGTGTGAACAGATGCATCCAGCGATTGTCGAAAAGGGCACGCACGCCGGGGTGACGGGCGAGGATATCCGACACAGCCTGCGTCGGTGCCTCGACACAGATCGACAGGCGCAGCGGGTCATGGGCAAAATCCGCCCCGTTATGCACCGACTGCCACGGCAGACCCACGCGCAGGTTGCCGCCATTGCCCTCGACGACCCCGATCCCACCCGTCACATTGTGCAGCAGCTTGTTGCCCGCGCCAAACAGCTCTGGCGCAACGACCGACCCGTAATATTGCAGGCTGATCCAGCTGGCGACCACGGCGGGGGCCGTCAGGATCAGCTCTAACACCGCAAAACCTTCGTCCTTTGTCCAGTCGTAGTCATGCAAAAATGCGCGCCCGTTCAAGGCCTTGCCACGGGTCCGCAGGCGCGGCGCGGCGATAAAGGCATTGCAGCCCGCAAGCGCCCATTCGGGCCGGGTTTCGGCCCAGTCGACGCTGCGCACTGCCAGCGTGCTCTCTGCCCCGGCGCGCGGCAGACGCAGGGCGCGTTCTGTGCGGGCAAGGGAACCAGCCTCTGACAGCCAGTGTTTTACCTGTTTGATCCGGTCTTTGGGCGCGGGCTGTGCCGGGTCCTTGTCAAATAGCGTCACGGCATCCGTTGTCGTATCGTGCAGCGCGCCGATGAACTGCGTATCGGGCGGAATGGTGATGCCCTCGTGTACCAGAGCGCCCCGAAGGTCGCCATCGTTAAGCATATCGGCCAGCAGCCGGGCGTTCACGTCGCCCTTATAGCCACCGCAGGCCCCACAATGCAGACCGCTGGCGTGTGGGTTGTTCACAACACTGGCCCCATGCCCCACAAACAGGACAAGGGGCGCGAAAGTATCGGTCAGGGACATCGCCCGCAGGATCTTGGCCGCAGCCGCGACCCGGTCTGGCAGGGTAAAGTCATCGCTGAACCGGGGCTGCGGCGACGGTGCCCCAGAGTCCTGGGACAGCCGCAGGGCGTCACGCAGGATCTTGCCCACATAGACCGGACCTGTAGCCTCGACAAAGGCAAAGGACGACACCGCCGCCAACTTGAACCGTCCCCACGCGCGCTCTGCCCGCGCGCGCAGCCGGGCCGATTGATCGGCCTTGGCGGTTCCGGCAGAGCCAGCCGCACTGTGCAAACCGGGGGTCAGCAAAACGGGCAAACGGGCCTCTTCGACATCCGAGGCAAAGCCACGGTGCGCAGGCGTCAGCCCAAAGAACCCTGCAAATCCAAGGGTTTGGATCGAGGGATCGAGGCTTTCCAAAGCGCGCCTAAACACCTCAGAGCGCACGTCGATACAGAACGCCGCTTGAAGCGCGGGGCGACCATCCGCGACATCTGCCGCAGGAGATGACAGGGTGCGCGCAAGCCCCCGCTGGGCCGCGCGCTCTGCCGCTTCCTGTAGAACACCCGCCGCAATCTGGGCCGCTGTCGGTTCAGGGGCCAGCGCATGAAGGTCACGGATCTCGGACCAGCGCACCGCAAGGGCCGGGGCATATTGCACCAGCAGCGCCTGTTCCCAGATCAGCCGGATCGTCAGCATATCGGTGGTGATCGGGTCGGTTTGCCCGTTGAGTTCTGCCTGCCACAGCCGCTGACGCGCGACCTGAGACCAGCCCCCCATCCCCAAAAGCAATTGCTGAAAATAGCTCGCACAGGTGTCAGGCGTAAGGTCAAGCGCATCACAGGCAAGCACCAGTGCCGTCCGCGCCCGCGTCTGAAGGGTTGCAACCGTTGCGGCAAATCCCGACAGCCCGGCAATCTCTGGCGTCAGGTCCCGGCTGGCGAAGATCTGCCAGCTTTCAAAGGCACCCCGCCCCGCCGCGACCTGCCACAACGCCTGCCCCGTGTCGAAATACCCCGCCGCCCAAGCGCCGATCCGATCCTCGATCAGGCCGGGCCAGTCGATACCCGAGACGTCTTTTGCCAGCTCTGCAACTGTTGGCAAGGCGGTGATTTTGGTATCCGGTGCCATTGCTGCGGTCTTCAATGCCGCAAGATCCTCGGGCGCGCCTGCGGGGGCCACCGCGAGTGCCGCGATCAGATCTGCATCCGTGATCCTGCCATCCGCGATCCGCGTCTGATACCATGCGTTCGGCATCGTCACCCGCGCGCCAGCCACGCGCCCCAGCAGCCCGGACACTTGCGTCAGGGTCTGATCCGTCTGCCCCAGAAAGGGATTGACCGCGACCGTTGCCTCTAGCGACCAAAGTGGTGGGATCGTCCGGCTCGCCATTTCCGACATGGCGATAAGTTCAAGATGCGGCCCGGAAAATCCGGCATGTGTGTCCATCTTCATGATTTCGCTTTCGTGTCTGAGGTTTTGCGGGACCAACCTCTGAGCAGGCGATCCTCGATCGCGTTGATGTAAAGGCCGTTGGACAGATGCACGCGCAAGCCCTGTGCAGCCGGGTGGTGCGACCACAATGGCAGGGTCGATTGTGCCAGCGCGACGGCGGCAAAGCTGAACAAGGCCAGCAGGATCAGCGCCCATTCCAACGGGCCTGCCGCAGGTGTGGGGGGCAAAATACCCGCCGTCAGCCATTCTGACCCGCGTTGCAGGGCGAAATAGGCCAGCGTCGCCACCACCGACAACACGGCAGTACGCCGGGTCAGCGCACGTGGGGCCGCATCGGCCAGACCCTGCGCCAGCAGATAGGCCACGCCAAAGATCAGGATCGCGCCAAGGGCAATTGCCTGCGGTGATTTGTTGCCAAAGCCGACCAAAGCACCAGCCGCGACATAAACCAGCCCGTAGATCACAATGGCCAGACCAAAGGCGCGCGCGACGGCCCCCAGATCGGGCACGGCGACGGGACCGGGCCTGCGGATGGCTGCGACCCTTTCGACCGCGCCGCCCGCCGACAGGAACGCGTGCGCCTTGTATAGCGAATGGGCGATGATATGCAGCAGCGCCAGCGGGAACAGCGCGAGGCCGCATTGCAGGATCATGAACCCCATCTGCGACACGGTGGACCACGCCAGCGAGACCTTAACGGTCGGCTGGGTCAGCATGATCACCCCGCCAAAGAGCGCGGTTAGCCCACCGATGGCCACCAGAACCGCCAGCACCAGCGGCGACAAAAGCATCACATCGGCAAATCGGATCAACAAGAACCCGCCGCCATTCACAACACCCGCGTGCAGCAGGGCAGAGACCGGCGTCGGCGCCTCCATCACCTCTGTCAGCCAGCCATGTGTCGGAAATTGCGCGGATTTCAGCACTGCGGCCAGCGCCAGCAAAGCGGCAGCCGCAATCGCAAGCCCGCCGCCCTCGCCAAGGCGCGCAGACCCGATCATCTGCGAGATCTGTATGGTGCCATAGGCCGCAATCAGCAGGGCCGAGGCGAATAGCAATGCCGCGTCACCGACCCGTGCCGTCACGAATTTCTTATAGGCCGCGCGCTGCGCCGCGATGCGCCCCGGATAGAACAACAGCAGGCGATGCAGGCAAAGGCTGGTGGCGATCCATGCCCCCACGAACTGAATAATATTGCCCGATTGGACCAATAGCACCACAGCGGCCAGCGTCGCCAAAAGCCAAATCGTGAACTCAGTCTGGCCCGCCTCGCCGTCCAGATAGGTCCGCGCGTACCGCACCACGACCCAGCCGATAAAGGTCACCAGTAGCAGCATCGACACACTGACCACATCGACCCGCGCCGACAGACCAACACTTGCCAGACCCAAAAGCGGACTGTCACCAGCGCCATAGAGGATCACCATCACAAAGGTCAGCGCCGCGACCAGCAGGGCCAGCAGCGCGGCCGTCTCGCCGAGGCGGCCCACC
>CALGTJ010000443.1 GCA_937901435.1 uncultured Rhodobacter sp.
AACCACCCTGACCCTCAGTATCGACAACTCTGCCAACTTCATTCTGGCCGATAGCATGGCGTTCACCGACCCCTTCCCTGCCGGGCTTGTGATCGCCAGCGCCCCGGCCCTGACCAACACCTGCGGTGGTACGGTTTCGGCCCCCGCGGCGGGCACCGCACTTAGCCTCAGCGGCGGCACTTTGGCCGAGGGCGCATCCTGCCAGATCACCGTTCTGACGCAGGCGCTCACGGCAGGGACGTTGACCAACGTCACCAGCACCTTGACCTCGACCCTGCCAGACTCGCCTGCAGCGACGGCATCCCTCAGCGTGACTGCGGTGCCTCTGGACCTGTCGATGTCCTACACACCGGATACCATCGAACAGGACAGCCCCTCGACCCTGCGCTTTACCCTGCGCAACTCGGCCGCAATAGACGCCACGGCGATCTCGCTAAGCAACACCCTACCAACCAATGTTGTGCTGACGACGACGCCTTTGGCCTCGACCACCTGTTCCGGCGGCGCTTTGACGGCCACGGCGGGTGCGGCATCCCTCGGCTACACCGGGGGCACTCTGGCCGCCGGGTCAAGCTGCACCATATCGGTGAATGTCACGTCCAACGTCATCGCCTCTTACAGTGACACAACCGAAAGCCTGACCTCATCGCTGGGCACCAGCGTCCCGGCCTCGGCCACTCTGGAGGTGGTGCGCGCCCGCCGCAGCACGGTGACCTTCGTGCAGGAATCCGACACCGACGGGCTCTATCGGTTCTCGTCCAGCGATCCTTTGTTCACTTTCTCCCTGAACGTCTCTGGGGGCAGCGCCACACAAGGCCCGCTGCGCACCTTCCCCGGCACCTATGTGATCAACGCCGCCCCTCCGACCGGCGTGGCGCTGACGTCGATTTCTTGTGATATCGGGGCCTCTGTGGGCGATCCCACAAACCGGCTTCTGACGCTGGTTCTTGAAGAAAATCAACCGGTTGTCTGTACGTTCAAGGCAGAAGATTCGCTGCAGAAGACTGTGGATACAATCAACCGCTTCCTGACCAAACGCGCCAACCTGATCTTGTCCTCGGAACCCAACCTGAACCGTCGCATCAACCGTTTGCAGCGCGGCTCGGGAAATGCCGAGGCTCTGACCTTCTCGAATGGCGACCTCAAGGCGCTGCTGCCCTTCACCGCAGAGATCAGCCGGGGCACGGGCAGTTACAAGTTCTCCAGCAGCCTGTTGCAGACCCGTCAGGCTGCGGCAAGCATCCAACTGGCCCATGGCTCGACCAAGGACGCGATCTATGTGGATAACTACCGCTTTGATGCATGGTTTGAGGCGCAATATAAAAAGTTCGACAATGGTGCAGATGGCGCAGGCCACTTTGGCATTGCCTATATGGGCGCGGATTACCTTGTCTCGCCCAATCTTCTGGTCGGCGCGCTGGTGCAAATCGACGATATGGAAGACGTCTCAAGCGCCAACAATTCTACCGCCAGAGGCACTGGTTGGATGGTCGGTCCCTATATGACCGCCCGTCTCGCACCCAATCTCTATTTTGATGCGCGTTTCGCGGCCGGGCGCGCCGAGAACGAAGTAAGCCCGTTCAATACCTACACCGATAGCTTTGGGTCTGACCGTTTTATGGCCATGGCCAGCCTCACCGGAGAGTTCCAGCGTGGCGATATCAACATTCAGCCTGCAGCCAGCCTGTCTTACTTTGAAGAGACGCAGGACAGCTATATCGACTCTGTCGGCACCGCGATCCCAAGCCAGAAAGTGCGTTTGGGGCAGCTGAAGATCGGGCCGACCTTCTCGACCCAGTTCGAGACCGACGACGGGATGCTTTGGGCGCCGTTCCTGTCGGTCGATGCCATCTATAACATTGGGGAAACCACGGGCGTCACCCTTACCAACGCCTCTTCTCCGGATACGGATGGCTGGCGTGGACGGCTTAAGGCCGGACTGACCCTGACCACTGAAAAAGGCGCGAGCTTTAGTTTCGGGGCCAGCTACGACGGCATCGGGCGCAAGAATTTTGAAAGCTATGGGGTGACCTTTGATCTCTCGATCCCCTTAAGCAAAGCAACTGCTAAATAGCGGGTCAAATGCCTGTAACATCAATGAAAAAAGCACGGTGCCTCGGCATCGTGCTTTTTTCATGCTGATAGGGCTTTCCCAAACGACAGTCCCAAACGCCAAGTGCGTTTGGATCACCGCGCGGGGGGAACCCCCTCTGTTATCGGGGCGGACAGATCGATATGGCGCGCAAGGGTCAGGCAGGCACGGCCTGCATTTTTGGACGCATAAAGCGCTTTGTCGGCGTCAATCAACATCTGCTCGGGATCGGGTTGTGCATAATCTTCGGACAACGTGACGCCGATGCTTCCAGAAATTCTACAAATGTGGTCACCAAATTTAATCGGTTTTTCAGGGCGCTGCAGGATGCGCTTGCCGATCCGGTCTACGGTTTCGACATCAGAAATCCGGTTCAGGATCAGCACGAATTCATCGCCCCCCACCCGCGCAACCGCATCCGAGGCGCGCGTTTCCTCGCCCAGAATTCTGGAGGCCTCGCGCAGCACCGCGTCACCGGCTGCATGGCCCAACGTGTCATTCACCGCCTTGAAGAAATCCAGATCAAGATGCATCAAGGCAAAGCTCTCAGAGCAATCTGCATAGCGTTTAAGGATCGCATCCATTGCCCGCCGATTGCGCAGGCCGGTCAGCGTGTCAGTAAAGGCCTGTTCTTCTGCCTCGGTCTTTGCCCCCAACAATCGCATGGTCAGGTTGCGGCTTTCTGCAAAAACAGCGGCATTCGCCTCTACCAGATAGAGCATCTCGATCGTGAGGTCTGTCGGGGGGAAATCACCACTGGTCAGTTTGAACCGCCCGACCGCATCCACCGCCCCAATTCCAAAGGACAAGTCGATCAACAGCCCCCGTGCCCCGGCAACGGCAGGGCCAATCCGTTCATCCCAACATCGGGCGCATTTCGCATCCGCAGACGCAGGGGTTGGCCAGTCTTGCCGCGCAGGTTGGCAATGGTTGCGATCTCTCTGGGGCGGCGCATTTCAAACGCCTCCAGAAATCGCAAACCTACGAAGCCTTCTGGATCCAGTTTGGCCAGTGTAGGCCCTGTATGTTCGATATGGCCCGTCGCGCCGACAATCGCATGCATCGGCATCAGGCGGCTTAGCGAGTCCAGGGACAGGCGGATCAAAGGGTCCGGAGGAAGCGCGTTCATCCCGACCTCGCGGACAGGGCAAAATCCCGGCCTTCCGAAAACCGCGTTTCAAGCAGTTCGATCCCGATGGTTTCATAGCGATCTTTGCGCCCCTGATATTCAATCAGGGCCAGAGCGCCGTAGTCATCCGCCATGGCGCGCAGCACGCCAACCAGAACGAATCCAAACCCCGGATCTTTATGATCCACAGTAATCGTAAAATTTGTAAGGCTATGATCGCGCAATTGCAGCACAGGCAGGCGCAGATCCGGGACCGCCAGTTTGGCCCTTTCATGCAATTGATCCAGCGAATGCAGAAAATCTACAAAGCTTTCCCCCCCGAACCGTAACAACCGCCGCAGCGCCTGCACATTGGGGTTAGAGACAAGGTAGGTTCCCACATCCTCCAGCACGACATCGCGGGATTTGGACAATGTACGAGAAGCAGCCCGCAAGACAGCCTCTGTCTGCGCCACATCATAGCGCAAAAGAGCCTCGAAACTATCAAAGCCCAGATCAGCACCTAACGCAATCTCACGCCATATGTTTTCACCATAGGTATCGCGCAGAAAGCATTGAATTGATCGGTTGATCAGACCGTGCATCGGGAATCCTCTTTAACATCCTGCTGCAGCGTATCGGCAGGAAGTTAAAAAAGAGGAAATAGCTTAAGGCTTTATAATCACTGTCGTTTTTCCAAAGGACAGGGCAGGCAAGGTCACCGGTTGCAGCTGCATCGCCCCGGCCCTGATCTGATCCAACACCTCTGCCTCAAGGCTGCGGGCGGTGCCCGAAACATAGACCAATTCGCCGCCGCGCAGGCCAGTGCCGGGACGACGCAGCAGGCTAAGGGCCGCGCCGTCCACACCCGTCAATCGCACGAAAATAGCCTCTGGCCCGGGGTCTTGCGGCAAAAGATCCACACGTAAAACCAAACAACCGGGGTGACCCGCGGGCGTGGTCTGGGCACAGCTGGACGCCCATGTCTGCAGGACGCGCGGCGCGATCTCGTCCAGCCAATCCTCCGGCACAGAGGCACCTTCTGGCCAGATGGTAACCGCAGATTTGATCTGCGCCGCATAATCGCGATCCGCTGTGACACGGGAGGGTTGCAGAAACTGATAGCGGTTGTCAGACGCCTTTAGCCGCGCGATATCGGCCCGCAGGTCGGCAAAGGCGGGGTCCTGCGTCGCGGCAAGCTCTGCCAGAGCGGCCTCTCCGGCGCAGCCCAGATCGCGCCCCAGAGACCAGAGATCGACCTTTTCACCACTGACCTTGCCGGTGAAGATCCGCGCCAACTGGGTGCGGGCAGAAATCTGTTCGGGGCTGACAAACGGGTTCAACCAGACCACCGCCGCCCCGACCGCAACCAGTGCCATCGCGATATTGCTGCGTCGCACATGGGCCATCCACGCCGCACCGCGCAGCACCGCCAAAGCATACAGCAGACCGTATCCCAACACGATCAGCGCAAAAACCATCGCCGCCAGCCGTGTCGGGGTCCAGCCATAGTCTGCCACGCGCAACCAGATGGAATAGACAGAGATCCCCGCCAAAATTGGCAACGCCAGCGCCAGCGCGCGCGCGGAAAACTGCAGGGCGCGCGACACGGTCGCCTCTTCGTCATCGCGGTCCAGCGCCGAGGTGATCAGCGTCGCGATGCCCACCGCCATCGCCAAAAGGGTCGCCGCCGCCGACAGGCCACCGAACAGATCGTTCAACCCCTGCACCGGCAAGGCGACAAGAAACACCAGCGTGACCACGAACACCACCGGTAACAACAGGCGCAACAGGCGCAGGACCAGATAGGGCGAGATATAATCTGACAGCTCGACCACCACCGCCAAGGCCAGCCCAAGGATCGCCCCGGTCAGCACATAGGGCACGGCGTCGACCTCTAGCAGATCCTCGATCACCGTCAGCCCGACAAGGCTAAACAGCGCGTTGGACAGCATAATCACGCCCCAGACCACCCCCACAAAGACCCAAGCCGCAGCATAGCGCACCACGATATTCCACGACTGCGTGAACAGCGCCGGGTAACTGTTCCAGCCGTCCTGCGGGCGTTGTGCGGCAATCAGAAACGGCAGGCCAATCACAAGGATCGTCGCATAGGCCACGATCGGGTGGCCGGTCTCTATGAAATCGCTGACCTGCGCAAAGCGAAAGCTGGCCCCAAACAGCAACAGCGCCGCAGGACCAGCGGTCAATCCAGCGGCAACCATCGCGCGCCTGTAATTCAGAGGACCCGTGGCGGCCAGAAACGCCGCAAAAAAACCGCCCGTGAAAACGGCAATCAGCAGCATAAGCCGCTCGTTGCGGACAAAATCTGGTAGGATTTCGACCAGAACCCAAGCAGCCAGTCCGGCCAGCGCGCCGATGGCGGTCAGGATCAGGCGATCTCGGGCGAGGGTTTCCGGAGTGTCGGATGCCATATTGGGTACCATGGGGGCCTCACGAATGACGTTCGCCCCCAAACTATCCAATTTCATCGCCCCACACCAGAGTCGCGCGCGTGACTAAGCGTCAAGCACCGCCCGCAGCTGTGCGGCCAGATCGGCCAGCACCGCCTGATCCGCCATGACACCGGGCGGGCGCAGGGCCACGCCGTCGTGACGCGGCAGGATGTGGAAATGCAGGTGGTAAATCTCTTGCCCGCCCGAGTCTTCGTTGAATTGCTGCACCGTCACGCCTGTGGCCCCATAGGCCTGCATCGTGGCCTTTGCGATCTTTTGCGTCGTAGCAATCACGGCGGCCAGTTGCGCGGCGCTGGCGTCCAGCAGATTGCGCGCCGCCGTTTTGGGGATCACCAGAACATGGCCATCCGCGCGCGGCATGATATCCATCAGCGCATAGGTGTCCTCGTCCTCATAAACCTTATGCGACGGGATCTCGCCGCGCAGGATCTTGGCAAAGATATTGTCGGGATCATAACTCATAACGGGCATCCTTTGCTGATTTTCCCTGTCATAGCACGAAGTACAGCAAATGTTTAAGCTCGAATTCACACATCTTTCCAATAGGTTAAAACATTTCGCGCACGAAACATTTGTGACCCCTAGAAATCCGTCGGGGCCCCGCCCTCTGACTTTCGCCGCGCCACGAAATCCGCCAGCTCGTCCCGGATCGCCGCTTCCATCGGTGGTTCTTCAAAGGTGGCGATGATGTCCTTATAGATCTGATGCGCGCGCTGCGCGGTCCAGATAGAGCCGTCCTGCTGCCACGCCTCATAATTGCGCCAATCCGAGGCAAAGGGCTGGTAAAACGCCTCTTCATAGCGGTCCTGCGTATGCTGGATGCCAAAGAAATGCCCGCTCGACCCAACCTCTGCGATGGCCTCCAGCGCGATATCGTCAGGCTCTGTCGCGCAGATCGAAGGTTCCATGTACCGCTGGATCATCTGCAAGACTTCGCAATCCATGACAAATTTTTCGGGGCTTGCGATCAGCCCCCCCTCTAGCCAGCCCGCCGCGTGATAGACCATATTGGTGCCAGACTGCACGGCGGCCCAGAGGGAATTGGACGTCTCCCACATGGCTTGCCCATCGGGCACGTTCGCCGCGCAGACGCCGCTTGAGCGCAACGGCAACCCGTAAAACCGCGCCATCTGGCCCGTCATTTGCGTGGCGCGCATGTATTCCGGCGTCCCGAACGCGGGCGCGCCGGATTTCATGTCGACGTTGCTGGTGAATGTGCCAATGCCGCAGGCACAGCCCGGTTTGACATATTGGAACAACGCAATCGCACAGAGCGCCTCTGCAATCGACTGGGTCACCGCCCCTGCCATGGTCACGGGGGCCATCGCGCCCGCCAGCGTAAACGGCGTCACGATCACCGCCTGCCCTTTTTCGACCATCCGCAAACAGCCGTCGATCATCGGCACGTCATGTTTCAGCGGCGAGGTCGAGTTGATGTTGGTGTACATACGCGGCGTTGCGGCAAATTCCGCCTCGCTGAGACCGCCTGCGATGCGCACCATCTCCATCACATCCTCAACCCGTTCCTTGCCCAGCGAATAAGCGTGCATGACCTTGTCACACAGCGTCAGCTTGTCATAAAGCACATCCAGATGGCGCACCGAGGCATGGATATCCACAGGCTCTACCGGATAGCCGCCCGCGAAATGGATGCAGTTGAAATATTGCGTCAGCTTCAAAAGATCGCGGCAATGCTCGCGCGTGCCGGGCAGTTTGCCTGTGTCCAGCGACCAGAAATTCGGCGGAGACGAGACATTGCCAAACAGCATCGTCTTGCCGCCCACCTCTAGCGTGCGATCTTTGTTTCGCGGCGTCAGCGTAAAGGACGACGGGGCCTTGGCCAGCATCTCCATCACGAAATCGCGGCCCATGCGCACGTTTGTGCCTTCGACCCGGCAGCCCGCGCGCTTGAAGATCACAAGGCTTTCTTCGTTCAGAAACTCGATCCCGATGTCCTCGAGAATGCGCATCGCCCCGTCGTGGATGCGCTGCACCCCCTCGGGCGCCAGCGGCTCTGTCGGGCGATCGACGTTCTGCGGCAAGCGCCATGGCATTTGCTGGATCGCCAGCGGGCTGGAGCGGCGCGTGTTCCCTGCCCGTCCCCCGGATCGTTTTCTGCGTGGTCCCTCGTCAGCCATATCCAAACTCCCGGTTGTCTTGCTGCCAGTGAACAGAAACGACGCCGCTTTTGATAAGCAGGCAGCGACGTGATCTGTCGTTTTTACCCGCAAGGGCGCAAAGTAATGTTTCCCGACCTAGGGCTGTTGCTGTTGTCCGCGTCGTGGCCCATAAATTGCCCCAGCCTCTTGACCGCCAAAAGGTCAGGATCGCAGCGCAAATGGAGGATTTTGCATGACAGTTTCGGATGTGGATCACGCGGTGATTGCAGAATTGGCCCCCCACGGCGTGCTGCGGGCCGGGATCAATATGAGTAACTTTCTGCTCGTCACAGATACAGCTGCAAACGGCGATCCGGTGGGCGTTTCCCCCGATATGGCCGCTGAAATCGCGCGCCGTCTGGGGGTTGATCTGGTGCTTGTGCCCTACCCTCATCCCGGTGCGCTGGCCGATGCGGCCACGCGGGACGAATGGGACATCGGCAATATCGGGGCCGAACCACAACGCGCCAAGACCATCGCCTTTAGTGCGGCCTATTGCGAGATCGAGGCGACTTATCTGGTGCCCGCGGGATCCCCGATTGGCACGATAGCAGAGGTGGATCGCCCCGGCGTGCGCATCGCCACCAAGGATCGTGCCGCCTATAGCCTCTGGCTGGAAAACCATCTGGAACAGGCAAGTCTGGTGCTGACCGAGACAATAGACGGCTCTTTTGATGCCTTTGTCGATCAGGGCCTAGAGGCGCTGGCCGGTCTGCGACCCCGCCTGATTTCCGACCTCAAACGCCTGCCCGGCGCACGGCTGCTTGACGGAAAATTCAGCTCGGTGCAGCAGGCCATTGGCACGCCGCACAAGAATGCACAGGCGGCGGTCTGGTTGGCGCAGGTGGTCGAAGAGTTGAAGGCCTCTGGCTTTGTCGCAGAGGCCATCGCGCGTCATGGCGTGGAGGGGTTGAGCGTGGCACCCGCCGCTTGAGAGGGGGCCACGCCAGCCTGACCGATCCGAATTTTCGACAAAAATTCGTTATGGCCGCACCCGGTGGCTAGCCCAACGCTGCCCCCCGCCCGGCACGCCGCCCAAAGACCGCCCCCGACGTCAGACCCGACCCTCCGGGATAGCCGTTGAAAAACACGCCGCCGACCAGTTCGCCACAGGCATAAAGACCGGGAACCGATGCGCCCGCGTCTGTCTGCACCGCGCCGCTGTCATCGACCTTGAGGCCACCATAGGTAAAGGTGATCCCTCCGGTGACCGGAAAGGCGCGGAACGGGCCTTGGTCAAGGGTCTGCGCCCAGTTCGACTTGGCCAGCGGCAGGCCTTTGGCCGCTTTCCCGTCCAGAATGGTGGGGTCAAAGGGCGTGGTCCCGTCCACCGCCTCGTTATACGCCTGCAATGTCGCCATGGCGGCGGCGTGATCGACACCGTCAAGTTTGGCGACCAGATCGGGCAATGTCTCTGCCTCGACGAAATGCGCGTCATGAAAACGGTATTCGCCATAGAGCAGATCAAAGACCTTGGAATCAAAGACTTGCCATGCGAAATGGCCCGGCTGCCCCATGATCGCCGCCCCGAATTGGGCATAGGTGTAGTTGCGAAAGTTCAGACCCTCATCGACAAACCGCTCGCCTTTCGCGTTCAGCATCACGCCGAGGAAATAGCAGATCTTGCGGTAGTTCTTGCGCTCTCCGGGCGGCAGGTCAAGGTTGCCGTGATCCGCCATATGCAGGTCCATCGGCGTGGCATGGCAGCCCGCGTACAACCCGTATTCCTGCGCGCCAAGCCCGTGCGCCATCAACAAACCATCGCCCGTGTTATGGGGCGTGCCGCGCACCTTGGCCTTGTCCCAATCGGGGCCGATGTATTTCTGGCGCAGCGCGGCGCTGGATTCAAATCCGCCACAGGCGAGGATGACCGCATCCGCCGCGATCGTGTCCGTTGCTGTTGTCACGCCCGTGACCCGGCCCACGTCCGTGACAAGACCTGTGACCGCACTGCCGTACCGGATCTCGCCGCCCATCTGCGTAAACGCCGCCAGTTCCTGATCAAACAACCCGACGCCCTCATCCTCAGAGGCCAGCGTCAACCCACCCCAGAACACATGGCGGCCGTCTTTTTCAAAGCTTTGGCGGGCAAAGATCGGCTCGAACTTGACGTCATGCGAGGACAACCACAGCAACGTGTCATAGCTTTCGCCCACAAGGATCTCTTGCTCGCGGCTCAGCGGGCGACCATCGTTGAACCCCAGCAGGTCCGCGCCGAATTTTTCGCGCGTGTAGCTGCCGAAATCCGTGACGGCAAGTCGGGGGTCGTCGGGGTCTTTCAGCAACGGCAGCAGATCCGCGCCGCTGTCATAGGCAAACCGCATGGCACCGGCGGTGTATTTCGTGTTTCCACCCGCCAAAGGCGCGTCGGCCTTTTCTAGTATCAGAACCTTGGCGCCCTGTTCCAGCGCAGCAATACCAGCTGTGAGGGCCGCGTTGCCGGACCCTGCAATAACGATGTTTTTCATGGGGTTACTTCCAGACTGTCGGGTTAATCATATGGATGGGCGCACCTGTGTCATAGGCATTGATCTGATCGAAGATGTCCGAAAATTGCAGTTCAAATTCATCCTCGGTCACATAGCCGATATGGGGCGTGGCGATTACATTGGGGTGGGTCAGTAGCGGGTTTTTTACATCCGTCAGGGGTTCCTGATCGAAGACATCAACAGCGGCGTGGATGCGCCCGCGCGCAATCTCGGCCTCCAGCGCGCCAGTCTCGACCAGACCAGCGCGCGAGGTGTTCACGAACAGGGCACGCGGTTGCATCGCGGCCAGATCGGCGGCAGTGATCAGGCCTTTGGTCTCGGGTTTCAGGCGCACATGCACACTAACGACGTCAGAGGTGGCAAAGAAATCCTGCCGCGAGGCGGCGACGGTTTCGCCCGCCGCAGCAGCGCGCGCGCGCGCCGCCTCAGAGCCCCACCATTGCACCTTGATCCCCATCGCCTTGGCGTAGTCCGCCACGGCCCCGCCGATGCGCCCATAGCCATAAAGACCCAGCGTGCGCCCCCGCAATGTGCGCCCCACCCCGGCTTGCCAACGGCCCGCCCTGAGCGCGTCAAACTGCGCCGAGATCTGGCGAAAGCTGGCGAGGATCAGGCCAAGCGTCAGTTCCGCCGCGGCATAAGAGGGCGTGCCAGAGTGCATGTTGGAACTCAGCAGCACATCATGGGCGGTGCAGGCCTCGACGTCGATATGGGGATAGACGCTGCGCTGCGAAATCAGTTTGAGGTTGGGCAGACGGCCCAGCAAATCGGCGCTGATCTTTGTGCGCTCGCGAAACAGCACCAGCGCCTCGGCGTCCTGCACCCGCGCGGCCAGTTTGGCGGGGTCCGGTTCGTGATCGGTCCAGACCGTCACGTCATGGCCTGCCAGTTTGTCGTAGCACGGCAGCCCGCGCAGCGTGTCGAACCAGTCGTCGAGGATGTGAACCTTCATCGGTGTGCCCACTCACTTTCTGTTTTCAAATGTCTTTGCGCTTGGGCACAGACATCAATTCCCATCCCAGACAGAGGCCGGCACAAAGACCTCTCCGGCGGCCAGTTTGCGCGCGGTGCGCAGCAGCCCGGCAGATTTCACCTCGAACCCAGCAGCCGTGTCCGCGTAATCAACCAGCACGTCGATGGTGCCAGAGGCGTGTTCCAGCGTGATATTTGCCGGCGCCTCATTCGGCTTGGCGGCCATGCCATCGGCCACGCTGCCCGGCGTCAACACACAAGAGGCCAGACATTGCGCCCCGGTGACGGCCATGGTCGGGTGGCATTTCCACGGCATGAAATAGCGGGTCGCTATGGTGCC
>CALGTJ010000444.1 GCA_937901435.1 uncultured Rhodobacter sp.
TTCACCCGGAGATTACGCCGCCTTCAAATTTCCACCACCTTCGCGACACGACCCTTTTTGACGAAACCTTCTTTCTCTATTTCGAGGAAACAGAACTGTGCCACCGCGCCCGGCAAGCCGGATGGGCAACCGACTATGTGCGCGACAGCGAGGTCACCCATATCGGCTCTGTCTCGACTGGCATGAAGGATTGGACGCGCACGCCAACCTATTGGTTTCAGTCCCGTTCCCATTATTTCACCAAGACCCACGGCCGGACCTATGCCGCACTGGCGACCTTGGCCCAGCTGACCGGCGGCGCAATCTATCGCCTGCGCATCGCGCTCCAAGGCAAACCGCGCCACGATCCGCCTTATTTTTTGCGGGATCTGATACGACACGCGCTTGGCATAAAGCCGCGCGGATCAAACCCATCAGGATCCGTTGCCCCCATTCTGCCCGTCAAGGAACCAAACTGATGCACCAGCCTCATAGCACCGTCTTTTCCTCGGTCCTCATCGGGTCAGAGTCGCTTTTGGTGGGCTGTGGAGAGGTCTTGCTGGATCACGGCTTTCCCATTGCGATGGTCGTAACCGACAACCGCGAGATCGCCCAATGGGCGAACGCGCATAACCTGCCCGTCGCGGATCTGGATTCCAGCCTGCCCGCCAAACTGGCAGGCATTCGCTTTGAATGGCTGTTCAGCATCGCCAACCTGCGCCTCATTCCCGAGACGGTTCTGAGTCACGCCGCGAACGGCGCGATCAATTTCCACGACGGCCCGCTGCCCGCCTATGCCGGGGTCAACGCGCCGGTCTGGGCCTTGCTCAATGGCGAGGCCAAACATGGCATCACTTGGCACCTCATCGAAAAAGGCATCGACACCGGCGACATTCTGGAACAGCGCCTGTTTGACATCGACGCGGGCGAAACCGCCTATTCGCTGAATGCAAAATGCTACGCGGCGGGTCTGGACAGCTTTACCCAACTGGTCGAAGGCATCCAGTCTGGGCTTCCTGCGCGTCGCGCGCAGGATACAGCAGCACGCAGCTATTTCGCCCGCGATGCCCGCCCCGAGGCCGATGGTATGCTTGCTCTGCGCCGTGCCGCGTCAGACCTTGCCGCGCAGGTCTGCGCGCTGGATCATGCCAGCTACTGGAACCCGCTTTGCTGCGCCAAGTTCGCCGTGGGGAGCCAGATCTACCTTGTGGGACACGCAAGCCTTGTCGAGGGCCTTGCGCAAACGCCCGGTCTTATACTTGACGCGGACGCAGAGAGTGTCACGGTTTCAACCGGCGACGGGGTCTTGCGTCTGACCGGGCTCGCCACATCAGAGGGTGACGCAATCGATGGCGCCGCGCATTTTGCACCGGGCCAAAGCCTTGACATGTTCGACTCGGCGCAATGGGACGAGATCACCGCAGTCAAGGCCAGTCTGGTGAAGAGTGAGGCAAGATGGCGGACCCGTTTGGCGACAGTCGAGCCGTTGGAATTGCCATTTGTCGGTCACACGACGCCCGCCAATATCGTCTCTCGCAGTCTCACCCTGCCCGCAGAGTGTTCTCTGGATCAATGCCTTGCCGCTCTGGCCCATGTCGCGGCGGCCAGCGCCGGTGTGGCACAGGCCGATATCGCCTATCGCAGCGCAGAGACTTTTGCGTTGATGCGAAAAGCCCCCGGTCATGTGTCGGACTGGCTGCCTCTGACAGTGCGCGTGAACCAAACCGCCAACGAGATCGCCGACGCGCTCGCACTGATCACCCGCCACCCCGGTTATTCGCCAGATCTGATCGCCCGCGACCCGACCCTGACGCCACTGCGCACACCCGATCTGGGGATCGCCCTGAATGAGGCCGGGATCATCCCTGGCACTGCGATCACCATTGCCCTGAACGACGGCAAACCCGCAGAGGTCTACTTTGACACCGCCCGCATCACGCCAGAGTTTGCAGACCTGCTTTGCCACAGGCTTGAGGCGACACTTGAGGCTCTTGCAACATCTGCACAGGTCTTGCCAATGCTGTCCGAGCAGGAACGCCAGCGCCTGCTGCACGACTGGAACGACACAGCCACAGCTTATGACCATAGGGCCACGATCCACGATCTGATCGCTCAGCAGGCTGTCGCAACACCAGACGCGACCGCCTTGGTCTTTGAAAACACGGGAATATCCTACGAAGAGCTTGATCGGCGCGCCAATCAGATGGCCCATGTGCTGCGGGATATGGGGCTGACGCGCGGCGCGCCTGTGGGGCTGTGCCTGCGCCGTTCGGCAGAGATGGTCATCGCCGCTCTGGCGATCCTCAAAGCGGGCGGAGCCTATGTGCCGCTGGACCCCGGCTATCCGCAGGATCGTCTGGATCACTACCTGCGTGACAGTGGCGCTGGCATCGTCGTCACCCATTCTGATCTTGCCAGCATCCTGCCCCAGACCGGCGCAAAGATGTTGATGATCGACCATGACACGCAGATCGCGAACGCGCCACAAACTGCGCCAGAGATCAGCGCGACCGCGCAGGATCTGGCCTATCTGATCTACACATCCGGCTCGACCGGCACGCCCAAGGGCGTCATGGTCAGCCACCGGAATGTGGCGAATTTCTTTGCCGAGATGGACCAACGGATCGGCAGCGCGCCTGGCGAAACACCCGGTAAAACACCCGGCAAAATACCCGGCACCTGGCTTGCCGTTACCAGCATGGCCTTTGATATCTCTGTGCTGGAATTGTTCTACACCCTGGCCCGCGGTTACAAAGTGGTCCTGAGCGGCGACGAAGACCGCGCGCTGGTGTCGGGTGATGTGGTCGCTGTGTCCGACAAAAAGATCGACTTCAGCCTGTTTTACTGGGGCAATGACGACGGCGCGGGGCCAAAGAAATACGAATTGCTGTTAGAAGGCGCAAAATTCGCCGACGCCCATGGCTTTAACGCCGTCTGGACGCCAGAGCGGCACTTTCACGCCTTTGGCGGCCCCTACCCGAACCCATCCGTGACAGGGGCCGCGGTGGCGGCGGTCACGAAAAACATCTCTGTGCGTGCGGGCAGCTGCGTCGCGCCCTTGCATCATCCGGCCCGTATCGCAGAAGAATGGGCGGTCATCGACAACCTGACCAATGGGCGCGCGGGCCTTGCGATCGCCTCTGGCTGGCAGCCCGATGACTTTGTGCTGCGCCCGCAAAACACGCCCCCCGCGAACAAGGCGGCGATGTTCGAGGCGATCGACCAGTTGCGCAAACTGTGGCGCGGCGAACCTGTGGCCTTTCCCAAGGCCGACGGCACCCCCCATGAGGTCATCACGCAACCGCGCCCTGTGTCCAAAGAGCTGCCGATCTGGGTGACCACGGCGGGCAACCCCGATACATGGCGCGAGGCGGGCGCGATTGGGGCGCATGTTCTGACGCACTTGCTGGGACAGAGCATCCAAGAGGTTGCCGGCAAGATCGCCATCTATCACGACGCTCTGCGCGCGGCGGGCCATGATCCAGCTGATTTCAAGGTCACCCTCATGCTGCATACATATGTGGGCACAGACCGGGATACAGTCCGTGAGATCGCCCGCGAACCGATGAAAGACTACCTGCGCAGCGCCGCCGGTCTGATAAAGCAATACGCCTGGGCCTTTCCCGCCTTCAAGAAACCCGCAGGGGTCAGCACTGCTTTTGACCTTGATCTTGGATCGCTGGAGGGCGATGAACTCGAGGCGATCCTTGATTTCGCATTCCAGCGGTATTTCGAGGATGCGGGCCTGTTCGGCACACCTGCCGATTGTGTCAAGCGTGTCGAGGCACTCAAGAAAATCGGCGTCGACGAGGTGGCCTGCCTGATCGATTATGGCATCGCGCCTGAACTGGTGCTGGAGGGGCTAAAGCCGCTTTCGCAGGTTCTGAAAACCGCCAATGCAGGCACGGTACTGGCCGAGGATGACTTTTCCATCACCGCGCAGATCATTCGCCATGGCGTGACGCATCTGCAATGCACACCGTCCATGGCGCGGATGATCACAATGAACGACGAGGCGCGCACAGCCCTTGCGCGGCTTGATCACCTGCTGGTCGGGGGCGAGGCCTTACCTGCTGCTTTGGCGCAGGAATTGCGTGCGGCAACGGGCGCGCGATTGCTGAATATGTACGGGCCGACCGAGACGACGATATGGTCTACCTGTGATCTGGTCGCAGATGCGGTCAAAGGCGACATCACAATTGGCACACCCATCGCCAACACGCAGATCTATGTGCTGGACGAGGCTGGCGCGCCAGTGCCGACAGGGGGCACCGGAGAGCTGTATATTGCGGGCGACAGCGTCACGCCGGGCTATTGGAACCGCCTGGAAATAACGGCAGAGCGGTTTTTGCCCGATCCATTCGCGGGCGGCGACGCGCGGATGTATCGCACAGGCGATATGGTGCGCTGGCGACTGGACGGCAGGCTCGACTATATCGGGCGCGGCGATACCCAATTGAAAATTCGGGGCCATCGCATCGAGTTGGGCGAGATCGAGACCCGGCTTTGCGCGCTGCCTGATGTCCGCAGCGCCGTGGTTCTGGCGCGGGAACATCAGCCCGGCGATCTGCGTTTGGCGGCGTATATGGTGTCCCGGACGACTCTTGACGAGGGCGCATTTCGCAAGGCTTTAGCGG
>CALGTJ010000445.1 GCA_937901435.1 uncultured Rhodobacter sp.
CAAGGGCAAGGAATCATTTGGAAAAAGTAAGGATGGCAAGGGTCTTGGCAAGGGTTTTGGCAAGGGTTTTGGCGGACGTCTTAGGGGATTGTCGGCGCAAGGGACTGGCAACAGGCCGCGAAATCAAATGTCTCGGGTGTCGCCCCCGCTATTTCCAGCACCAGTTTGCGCCGCACCGCCTGCGCAAACGTATCGCGCCCCTCTGCGGTCACCATAAAGGCGCCAGGACCGCCGATGATGCGGTTTGAATATTCTTCCTCAAGGTTCAGGCCTGCGCGCAGCCCGTCACTGGGCCGCAGGATCGGCAGGGCGTTGATGGTGATCCCCGCGTCCAGCACCTCTTGGCGGGCCGCCGCGATCGGGGGGCCGGACGAATTGCGGATACTGTCGCCCGAAAAGTCGATCACGGCGCGGGGGGCAAAAATGTCATTCTGCTCGATCAACCGCTTGCCGCTGAGCAAGGCGTTGCCGATGGCGTTGCTGCCATAGGCTTGGCGCGGCGGGCCGACCAGAGCATCGGCAAAGGCCTGCGCGCTTTCTGGTCCGTCTATAATCATCCACTCGACCACCACCGCTGTATTGCTGGCCCATTCCACATAGGTCACAGCCACATTGCCATAGATCGAATTCTGAATGACCCCGATAACCATCGGATCGGTCATCGCCTGCGCGTAGCCTTGCCGCTGAAACGCCAGTTCCGCGCCGTCGATAGAGCCTGACGCATCGGCCAGCAACACAAGTTCCAGCCCCGCCTCGCGTTGGGTCTGGGCCGTGGCAGGGGGTAGCGTCCAAAGAAGCGCCGTCAGGCCAAGCGAAAGAGCAAAGAGGATGTGTTTGATCATGTTAAGCACCAACCTAGACTAAGTCTTTTGCCACGCTGACTCACATCCTTGTGAGCCTCGTATAAAATGTAGCGTCCGGTTACAAAGCTGCAGATCCGTGCTGCCACATGCCCAATAAAGAGGCGCTTTTTGTGGGGGATGACGCCTCGCAGAGCGCGCAAGGCCTGTCGAGGCGCGTTCTGCCTTGGCCGCGCGGGTCCTGTCATGGCCGACGCAGGCTTTGGGGCGCATTTACTCTTGCAGGACCGCGCGTCCCGCAAGACACTCTGAGCTATGACAAGCATACCGTTGGTTGTATTCTCTGATCTGGATGGCACCCTGCTTGATCATGGCAGCTACGCCTGGAGCGCCGCCAAGCCAGCGCTGCAACGCCTTGCCCGGATCCCCGCGCCAGTCATATTGGCCAGCAGCAAGACCGCCGCAGAGATCGAGGTATTGCAGCGCGATATGGGGCTGGACCACTGGCCCGCCATCGTCGAAAACGGGGCCGGGATGCTGGGGGACGACACGCCGTCGCAATATGACGATCTGCGCGCTGTGGTTGATGAAATGCCTGTGCGGTTGCGGCGCTGTTTCAAAGGTTTTGGGGACATGAGCGTGACAGATGTGGTGGGGTGCACCGGCCTGTCACCACAAGATGCAAAGCGCGCCCGCCAACGTGCGTTTTCCGAACCCGGTCTGTGGCTTGGGACCGATGCGGACGCGTCAGAGTTTTTTCTGGCGCTCGGGGCCCGTGGCGTCACGGCCCGCTTGGGGGGGCGCTTTATGACCCTGTCCTTTGGCGCGACCAAGGCCGATCAGATGGCCGCGATCCTTGCGCGCTTTGCCCCCCGGCACAGCGTGGCCCTTGGCGATGCGCCCAATGATACAGAGATGCTGGAGGCCGCAGAGATCGGCATCATCGTTGCCAACCCGCACCGTCCACCACTGCCCCCCGTGCCGGGCGAGGCCAGCGGCAAGATCCGCCGCACGACACAGGCCGGTCCGGTCGGTTGGAACAGCGCAATGATCGACCTGCTTGACCACCTCGATCTGCCATCTTCCGCCGCTTTACCCCTTTCATCAGGACAGCAAAATCATGGGTGACTTTCACCAGAACGGGAACATCGCCACCCTGCACAATCTGCGCACGCGCTCTGTGGCGGAAATGACCTACGAGCTTGAAACCTTTGCCCAATCCCGCAAGATATCGCTGATCCTGCCCTGTCTCTATTCCGAACTGGAAACACAGGCGATGCCAAACATCCTCGCGGAACTGGCCAAGGTCACCTATCTGCACCGCATCATCGTCGGCCTCGACCGCGCCGATGAGGCTCAGTTTCGCGCCGCCCAGCAGTTTTTCAAAGGTCTGAACCAAAACCATATGGTGATCTGGAACGACAGCCCCCGGATGCTGGCACTGGGCGCGCGGCTAGAGGCGATGGGGCTGGCCCCCGCAGAGCAGGGAAAGGGCAAAAACGTCTGGTCCTCGCTGGGCTACCTGATCGCCTGCGAAGACAGCGCGGTGATGGCGATCCATGACTGCGATATCCTGACCTATACCAACGAATTGCTGGCCCGCCTTGTCTATCCGGTCGCCAACCCCGCCTTTCCCTATCAGGTCGCCAAAGGCTTTTACGCCCGGCTGGGGGCGAACAAACTCAACGGGCGGGTGACCCGTTTGCTGGTCAGCCCGCTGTTGATCGCGCTGAAACGGGTCATCGGGGATCGCGATTATATCGACTACCTGCGCAGCTTTCGCTATCCGCTGTCGGGCGAGTTTGCCATGCGCACGGCGATCCTGCCCGACCTGCGCATTCCCTCGGATTGGGGGCTGGAGATTGGCGTGCTGTCAGAGGCGTGGCGCAATCTGGCCCCAAAGGCTGTCTGTCAGGTGGAAATCGCCGATGCCTATGATCACAAACATCAAGACCTCAGCGCGGCCGACGCCGAGGCTGGCCTGAACCGCATGTCCGTCGATATCTGCAAAGCGATCTTTCGCAAACTCGCCGCCGATGGCACGGTCTTTACCCCCAACACCTTCCGCACCCTCAAAGCCACCTATTATCGCAGCGCGCTGGACCTGCTAGAGGCTTATTACGCAGACGCCAAAATGAACGGGCTGACCATCGACCGCCACAGTGAAGAACGTTCGATCGAACTTTTTGCCGAAAACATCGTGCGCGCCGGGAGTTTCTTTATCGAAAACCCCCACGAGACGCCCTTTATTCCCACGTGGAACCGGGTCCATTCCGCCGACCCCAGCTTTCTGCGCGACATGCATGCCGCCGCCGCGTTGGATACGGCGGAATTCCGATAGCGCCAACTCGTCCTAAGGCAGTTCAATTCAAACCTGAAAAAGGTCAGAACCGAAAGGCTACAGTTCTCGGTTTGCCTCTTCATCTGGCTCAGAATACCTCGGGGGTCTGGGGGCTGGCCCCCAGTTGATCGGATTGCTTTAGCAATTCGACATTACCCCAAATTCGTAATCCACCGACATTGATACGGCGCAAGGCGGATCACCCCATCCGCCATCGACACATGCTCGCCCGTCAGAATATCCACCCAGGTCTCATCCTCGATCAGGTTCAAGTGATAGGACGGCAAGTCGATCACATCCTTGCTGACATTGTGCAGCGCAAAGATCGACTGGCTGCGGTCCAGACTTTGCCGCCAAAGCGTAAACACCCGCGTATCGCCTGAATTGAGGGTAAATTGCGTGGCGTTGGGGTGAAAGGCCGCCTGTTGTTTGCGCAACGCAAGTCGCGTGTGAAAGGCCTCCATCACGCGGGCCTGCATCGTTTCCGGATCCTCCAGCAATGCGCGCAGTTCGGGGTAATCCCAGCGGTGGCGGTTGATCGCCCGGTTCATCCCGCGTTTTTCGACGCCATCCCGATCATTGGGCGTGGCCAGCAGGGAATGGATGTAAAACGCGGGAATGCCTTCCAGTGCCATGACAAGGGTTTGCGAGCACATGAAGCGGTCGAAATGATAGTCATCCGGCCCCTCGAACGTGCGTTGCATGGCGTCAAAGAAGGTGGTGTTGATCTCATAGGGGGCCTCGCCGCCGCCGGGCAGGGCGCGCATGGACACAAGGCCGCCGATCTCGCGCACCGTATCGATGACCTGCGCCTGCTGCTCGGCGCTCAGCAGCCCCTCGGCCGGGCGCATCCCGATGCCGTCATGGCTGGCGGTGAAATTGAGGTAGGCACAGCCCAAGGGCGCGGGCGGCATAGCCTTTTGCCATTTGACCAGCGCGGACGCATCGCCCGACATCATCGCGTAGAGCATCAAGGGCGGCAGGGGAAAGTTATAGATCATATGCGCTTCGTTGCGCTTGCCGAAATAGCTGAGGTTCTCTGTCTTGGGCACATTTGTCTCTGTGATCAGCACCACGCGCTCTGACGTATTGTCACAGAGCAGGCGCATCAGTTTGATCACCTCATGGGTCTGGGGCAGGTGGATCGAGGGCGTCCCGGCCACTTTCCACAAGAACGCCACCGCGTCCAGCCGGATCAGCCGCACGCCGTTGTCAAGATGCAGGCGGATGATGCGCAGGAATTCCAGCAGCACCTCAGGGTTGCGGAAATCCACGTCGATCTGGTCGTGACTGAAGGTACACCAGACATGCCGCGGCCCGTTTGAGGTCTCGACCTCTTGCAACAGGGGCGTCGTGCGCGGGCGCACCACGGCGCTTAGATCATCCTCTGGGCTCGCCTCGAAAAAGAACTTGTCGTAGGGGGCCTGCCCTTGGCGATAGGCGTTGAACCACGCGCCTTGGCTGGACACATGGT
>CALGTJ010000446.1 GCA_937901435.1 uncultured Rhodobacter sp.
CTGTTCATCACCCACGATCTTGGCGTGATTGCCCAGACAGCTGACCGGGTCGCGGTGATGTATCTGGGGCGCGTGGTCGAAACCGGCCCCGTGCGTCAGGTGATCCGCAATCCGGCCCATCCCTACACGCAAGGCCTGCTGCGCGCCCTGCCCCGGCTCGATGATCTGGACGCCCCTCTTATCCCGGTGCCCGGCGACATTCCCTCACCGCTGGAACGCCCGCCGGGCTGTGTCTTTCACACCCGTTGCGACAAGGTGATCGCAGGAATATGCAATGTGACAATTCCAGAGGTGACACAGATCGAGCCGGATCATACGGCGCGCTGCTTTGATCTGACAAAACCGGCAGAGGTGGCCTGAGATGAACATGCCCTTGATGTCGCTGGATAAATTATCAGTTCACTACCCGCTTGGCCGCCGCCTGTTGGGTGCAAATCCAGTCCTGAAGGCGATTGACGAGGTCAGCCTTGATATCCCCAAAGGCAGCTTTTTCGGGCTTGTCGGGGAAAGCGGATCGGGCAAGACCACGCTGGGGCGCGCGATCCTGCGCGCCGCACCAATCTCTGGCGGCTCTGCCCGTTATGACGATGGAGAGGTCGCCTATGACCTTGAAAACCTGCCCAAAAATGACCTACGCGATTACCGCAAACGCGCGCAGCTGATTTTTCAGGACCCCTATGCTGCCCTGTCCCCACGCATGACGGTACGCGATATCATCGCAGAGCCGCTAGAGGTCATGGGCCTGACCAAAAGCCGCGAGGAAACCGACGCCCGCGTACGAGAGATCGCCGCCAAATGCCGCCTGAACCTTGAACACCTGCGCCGCTTTCCCCATGCGTTTTCCGGCGGTCAGCGCCAGCGGATCTCGATCGCGCGCGCCTTGGTGACCAAACCGAAATTCGTGGTCGCAGATGAATCCGTGGCCGCGTTGGATGTTTCCATTCAGGCCGATATTCTAAATCTTCTCAAGCAACTACAAAGCGATCTTGATCTGACGTTCCTGTTCATCAGCCATGACCTTAGCGTCGTGGCCCATGTCTGTGACTATGTGGCAGTGATGTATCTGGGGTCCATCGTAGAGGTCTCGCCGACACGCGAATTGTTCCGTCAGCCAAAACACCCCTATACGCGCGCCCTGCTCTCTGCGATCCCCTCGCTGGACCCCGATGACACCAGCCGCGCGCAACGTCTGATCGGCGAGATGCCAAGCCCTGCCAATCCGCCTGCCGGCTGCCGGTTCCACACCCGCTGCCCGGTTGCACAGGATCGCTGCCGCGTGGATACTCCGCATCTGGCCGACAGCGACGGCGGTGCGCGCGTGTCCTGCCACTTTTGGCAAGAAAACCTGCCACAGCCCTGAAAATAATAATATTCCTCGCTCTTCATCTGGCTCAAAATACCTCGGGGGTGTGGGGGTAGCACCCCCACGTCCAAACCCCATTCTACGGACAACGGACGTAATCAGCGCGCCAGCACCAGAACCGCCTTCAGCCCGCCAAGATCCCCACTCTCGCCAAGCTCTAACGCGCCGCCGTGACGCCGCGCGATGTCGCTGGCGATGGACAGGCCCAGCCCGACCCCGCTGCCGCGATCCTGATTGCGCGCCGCGTCAAGGCGCGCGAATGGCTTTAACGCCTCCTCCAGCCGATCCGCTGGAATACCCGGGCCGTCGTCTTCGACCGTGATCAGCAACACCCTTTCGCGGATCTCCAGCGACACACGGCAATTCGTGCCATAGCGCACCGCGTTCCCGATCAGGTTTTCCAGAGCCCGCCCAACCGCCATGGGCCGCAGCATCGCCAGTCCCTCGCCCTTTGTCGCGCCAAGGGTCACGGGCTGGCCAAAGGCGGTGAATTTCGCCGTAACGCTGCGCACAAGGTCTGCCGGATCGCAAGACACCAGATCGTCAAGGGAATCATCCCTTGCAAAGGCTAAAAATTCGTCCAGCAGCATCTCCATATCGCCCACATCCCGCATCAGCGCCTCGGCTTCGTCCTGATCCTCCAGTAGGGCCAGACCCAGCCTCAGCCGGGTCAGCGGCGTACGTAGGTCGTGGCTGACGCCCGACAGCATCATCGTGCGCTGTTCGATCTGCCGGTCGATCCGCGCCCGCATGTCCAGAAACGCCCGCCCCGCCGCGCGCACCTCTGTAGCCCCCGC
>CALGTJ010000447.1 GCA_937901435.1 uncultured Rhodobacter sp.
GTGGTATCGGCCCAGCTATTTCCCCGCGCCGGGGGAAACCACATGGCGCGAGGCCTGTGACCGCGAGGTGATGATGGTACGCCGTGCCGTTGGCGTTGTGGATGTTTCGACCTTGGGCAAGATCGACATTCAGGGGCCGGATGCGGCGCAATTCCTGGATTTCGTTTACACAAACACCTTCTCGACGCTGAAAGAAGGCCGGGTGCGTTATGGTCTGATGCTGCGCGAGGACGGTTTTGTCATGGATGATGGCACCACCGCGCGACTTGGGCGAAACCAGTACCTGATGACGACGACCACTGCAGCGGCGGGTCAGGTTATGCAGCATCTGGACTGGGTCAAACAGGGCCTGCGCCCGGATCTGGATGTGCAATTCACCTCCGTCACCGAACACTGGGCGCAGTTCGCGATTGCCGGACCGCTGGCGCGGCAGGTTTTGGGCGTGATCGCAGAGGGCTTTGACGGTGATGACTGGCCCTTTATGGCCTGTGGCCTGATCGACGTGATGGGGGTTCCCGGCCGTCTGTTCAGGATCTCGTTCTCGGGTGAGGAAGGCTATGAGATCGCCGTGCCTGCGCGCTATGGTGAAAGCCTTTATCGTCTGTTGGTGCTGCATGCCGAGACTTTGGGCGGTGGGGCTTATGGGATGGAGGCGCTGAATGTGCTGCGCATTGAAAAGGGTTTTATCACCCACGCGGAAATACATGGGCGTGTGACCGCCTTTGATATCGGGATGGAACGGATGGTCAGCGCGAAAAAGGACTGTGTCGGCAAGACCGCCAGTCAGCGGCCCGGCCTGTCCGGACCAGAGCGCGAGCAACTTGTCGGATTGCGCCCTCTGGAAGGGGCGCAACCCTTGACTGCAGGCGCATATTTGTTTGCGGGTGATAAGGCGGCGACACGGGGCAATGCGCAGGGTTACACCACCTCGGTCGGCTACTCGCCTGTTTACAATCGCTTTCTTGGCATGGGGTTCTTGAAAGACGGGCGTGCCCGACATGGCGAGACGATCCGAATGGTCGATCATTTGCGCAGCATTGAGGTGCGGTGCGCGGTGACGGACCCTGTGATCTTTGACCCTGATGGAGGACGGATGCGTGGCTAAATTACTCGCAAAATCCCCGGCGCATGGGCTTTTGCCCGTGATCCGCGGCACATTGAAATTGTCCGACTTTGCGCCCGTTAGCATCATCTCTATTGCGCCCTTTCAGGGGCAAGAGGCGATTGTTTCCAAAGCGTTGAAGGCCGCTGTCGGCATCGAATTTCCTGCGCCGAACCGAAGCCGAACCAAGGACGAGGTGCGGCTGATCTGGTCAGGGCTGGGACAGGCGTTTTTGCTGGGCGCGCGGATCGATATCAAGGGCGCGGCCCTGACGGATCAAAGTGACGCCTGGACCTGTCTTGCCCTACAAGGCAAGGGGGCCGCGGATGTGCTGGCCCGCCTGACGCCGCTGGATCTGCGAGACAGTCAGTTCCAGATTGGCCATGCAGCGCGCTCGCTGCTGGGGCATATGAATGCGCTGTTTGTGCGTTCTGACGCGGATCGGTTCGAAATTTTCGTCTTTCGTTCGATGGCGCAGACGGCGGTGCATGAAATGATCCGCGCGATGGACTCTGTGACCGCCCAGAGCTAGGCGGCATCTGGACTCTGCCCGCCCGTGGACCGATATTAAGACCATGAGCCTGCCACCCGGATTCCTTGACGAACTCAGAACCCGCCTCTCGCTCGTGCAGGTGGTGGGGCGCAAGGTCATTTGGGACACGCGCAAATCCAATCAAGGCAAGGGCGACATGTGGGCGCCTTGCCCGTTCCATCAGGAAAAATCCGCGTCTTTTCATGTGGATGACCGCAAAGGCTTTTACTATTGCTTTGGCTGCCACGCCAAGGGGGATGCGATTTCCTTTGTGCGTGAGACCGAGAATTTGGGCTTTATGGAAGCCATCGAACTGCTTGCGCGCGAGACCGGAATGCAAGTGCCCGCGCGCGACCCGCAGGCGCAGGTCAAGGCAGATCGGCGCACGCAATTGGCCGAGGTGATGGAACAGGCGGTGCAATACTACCGGCTTCAGTTAAAAACAGGGGCTGCGGCGCAGGCGTGTGATTATTTGGCCAAACGAGGGCTTGATGAGGCGGCGCAGGACCGTTGGGACATCGGGTTTGCCCCGGATATGCGCCAAGGTGTGTTCAACGCGTTAACGGGCAAATCTGTTGCGGCGGACCTGATCATTGATGCGGGGTTGGCGGCGAAACCTGACGATGGCGGCGCGCCTTATGATCGGTTTCGGGGGCGCATCATCTTTCCGATCCGCGATGGGCGGGGGCGTGCGATTGCGCTGGGCGGGCGGGCGATGGACCCAAACGCACGGGCTAAGTATCTGAACTCGCCCGAAACAGAGCTGTTTGACAAGGGGCGCAGCCTTTATAATCAAGGCCCCGCACGAGAGGCTGCGGGCAAGGGGAAAGCCTTGCTTGTGGCAGAGGGCTATATGGACGTTATTGCCCTGTCAGAGGCCGGATTCAG
>CALGTJ010000448.1 GCA_937901435.1 uncultured Rhodobacter sp.
CTGCGCCGCGGTTATCGGCCTGAAAACCACATAGAAAAGGATGCACCCAATGCGCCTGGACGTCCGCGATCTAGATATTTTGCAGGTGCTTTCAAGCGAAGGGCGCATCACCAAGGCGGCACTGGCAGAGAGAGTGGGTCTGTCGCCAACACCGTGTTGGGAACGCCTGAAAAAACTTGAAAAGGCGGGTGTGATCGAAAGCTATCGCGCCAATATCAACCTGCGAAAGCTTGGCCCACACGTTACGATCTTTGTTGCGGCCGAACTCAATGACCATACCGCCGCCAGCTTTCAAACCTTCGAGGCGGCGATGCAGCGCTATGACGAAGTCACTGCTTGCTGGGCGCTCGGGGGCGGGTTCGACTACATTTTGCAAATCGTAACGCGCGACATCGATGCCTATCAGCGCCTGATCGACGCAATGCTGGACGCCCGGATCGGGCTCGCACGCTATTTTACCTATGTCGTTACCAAGCCGGTCAAAGGCACTGGCATGCCGCCAATATCGCTGATTGCAGGTGGGCAGGATTAAACCGCTGCGAGGGCCGAAAAATTCAGAAGTTTCCACTGCCGAGCATACCTAATTTGGTCATTTCATTTGGTAGAACTGTCTTAAAACTTAGGCAACTCCGGAGGGACCCATGACCAACACCGCATTGTCCGCACGCGCAGAGATTTCTGACAAATCTTTGGTGCGCAGTTTTTCCTATGTGAACGGCAAGTGGTGCGCGGCACGCTCGGGCGATGCGATCAGTGTGACGGACCCGGCGACCGGTGACTTTATCGGTGACGTGGTGAGTATGTCGGCAGCGGAGTCTGCGGCGGCTGTCGATGCCGCGCAATCGGCGTTTGCGGCGTGGTCCGGCCTGCTGCCACAGGACCGCACTATCATTCTGCGGCGTTGGTTCGGCCTGATGTTGGAACACAAGGAAGATTTGGCGCGGATCATGGTGCTGGAACAAGGTAAGCCCATCTCTGAAGCGCGTGGGGAAATTAACTACGCGGCGTCCTTTGTGGAATTTTACGCGGAAGAGGCCAAACGCCCAAATATCGAAGGGGTCACCAGCCATCTGCAAGGTGCCGAAGTTGAGGTTTGGCTGGAGCCTGTTGGTGTGGCCGCCCTTATCACCCCGTGGAACTTTCCGGCGGCTATGCTGACCCGCAAGGCAGCGGCGGCCATGGCGGTTGGCTGTACGATCGTGGCACACCCCTCAGCGGAAACGCCATTTTCTGCACTTGCTCTCGCGGAGCTTGCAGAGCGCGCGGGCGTGCCGGCGGGCGTGTTCAACGTTGTCACAGGGCACGCGCCAACCGTGGTTGAACCCTGGACACGCGATCCGCGCGTGCGGGTGCTGTCCTTCACAGGCTCCACCGAAATTGGACGTCTGTTGTATCGTCAATCAGCAGATACCGTGAAGAAACTGGTGCTGGAACTGGGCGGCCACGCCCCAGTGCTTGTCTTCAGCGACTGCGATTTGGACCGGGCCGTTTGCGAAACGGTCAAAGCCAAATTTGCCACCTCGGGACAGGATTGTCTGGCCGCCAACCGCATTTTTGTCGAACGCCCGATCTATGCGGAATTTTGCACCCGCTTTGTCGTGGCGACCAAAGAACTCCGTGTTGGCAGTGGAATGGATGATCCTGACATCGGCCCGCTCATGAATGAAAAGGCGGTTCGCAAACAAGAAGAGCACCTTGCTGACGCTTTGGCGAAAGGCGCAAAACTGGTCTGCGGTGGGAAACGCCACAAACTGGGCCAGCTGTTTTTTGAGCCAACCGTGCTGGTCGATGTCCCCGCCGATGCGGCCATCATGTCAGAAGAAACTTTTGGTCCCGTGGCGGCAATAATCCCCTTTGATACCGAAGATGCAGCGGTCGCCCGCGCCAATGAAAGCCCATATGGTCTGATCGCTTATCTGCACAGCCATGATCCAAAGCGCATCTACCGCGTTTCACGCGCATTGCAATATGGCATGGTTGCGGTGAACCGC
>CALGTJ010000449.1 GCA_937901435.1 uncultured Rhodobacter sp.
GAAATTGCTTCGTCGACGCCGCTCACTCGGACATGGCGTAGGTCAGACTCGGCAGTGTGGCGAACGTTGGAGACCGACTTTTCAATGTCGGCAAGTATCCTTTTGGCATCTTGGATGAACTCGGACCCAGCTTGGGTCAGGCTGACCTGCCGGGTCGTTCTGAAAAACAGCCGGGCACCAAGTTCGTGTTCTAACGCAGAAACCCGTTCAGAAAGAGCGGATTGGCTAAGCCCCAAACGTTCGCCTGCGCGTCGAAAGTGAAGTTCTTCCGCGACGGCGACGAAGCATTCCAACTGTCTGATATCCAATCCGTGCTCCTTTGTTGGTTTACTTGATGACGCTTACCCGCATCTCACTTTTCAATCCTGCCTCATAATCTCGAATCGCGCTCGCATGTTCCAACGAGTCGAGCGTATCGTCGCGACCTCGGATCAGCGCAGCTTGAGTAGCAACGTCCATCTCGAATGGTGCGCTAATATCAGCAGCTGTGATCCTGCGCCTTTCAAGATCAATCGATACCTCGTTACCGTTGGCATCGCTAGCAAATTGCAAAAGTAAGTCGCGCATCGAAGGGGATACAACCGGCAGCGCCAGACCGTTTTTGCGGGCATTGTCGTAAAATATTCCGGCAAACCCTGTACCGATGCAGGCATTAATCCCAAGCTGGCGCATGCCCCAGACAGCATGTTCCCGGCTAGACCCACAGCCGAAATTGTCGCCTACGACCAAAATGCTGGCCCGCGTCCAAGGCGACTTGTTCAAGATGAATTCTGGGCGCTGTTCCCCCGCGCTATTAAATCGCAGGTCGGCAAATGTGCCATCGCCCAATCCTTCGCGAGTGATCGTGATCAAAAACCGCTTGGGCATGATCACGTCGGTGTCAACATTGGCCAATGGCAATGAGGCGGCGATCCCTTTGATCGTTTTCGTCATCTGCTTGCCTTTCGTTTGAAATCTCGCACATCAGCAAGATGTCCGGCGATGGCAGCCGCCGCGACCATTGCGGGCGACATGAGATGGGTACGTGCGCCACGGCCCTGTCGTCCTTCAAAATTTCGGTTCGTCGATGAGGCGACCCGCTCGCCATCCATGGCAATGTCGTCGTTCATTGCCAGACACATCGAACAGCCTGCTTCAGGTCGCCACTCAAAACCTGCGGCCTCAAAGACGGCACGCAGGCCTTCGGCTTCGGCTTTGATGCGCGTCATGGCAGAGCCTGGCACAACGATAGCTTCGACCCCTTTCGCCACTTTCCGACCTTCCAGTATTTTGGCGGCTTCGCGTAAGTCTTCGATACGAGAGTTGGTACAAGAGCCGATAAATGCCGTATCGATTTTTATCGACTGGGCTGATTGTCCCGCTGACAACCCCATGTACTGCAATGAGCGTGCCAGCGCCGCCTTTGCTTCAGGTGAAATATAGTCCGTGGCGGAAGGCACATTGGCCGTGATTGGAACGGACTGATCCGGGCTGGTGCCCCACGTGATCAGAGGTTCGATATCGGCTCCCGAAATGATGAACACTTCGTTAAATACAGCTTCGGGATCGCTGCCCCAATTTTCGCCATTGAACGCAAACTGACCGCTATGGGGATGGCCCTCCATCGCAGCTTCAGTGAGTTGATCTGCTGCGATCAAAGCTGCGCGCGCGCCTAACTCAACAGCCATATTACATACGGTCATTCGTCCGGCCATATCGAGGCTGCGGATTGCAGAACCCGCAAACTCTACCGCAAAGCCATTGGCTCCACCTGCGCCAACGACTTGCACGACCTTCATGATGATGTCCTTCGCTGTCACACCGGGAGCAGTCTCTCCGTCGACAGTAACGCGCATGGTTTTCATGCGTTTGTAGCGTAAGGTTTGGGTGGCGAGCACATGTTCGACTTCGGATGTGCCGATCCCAAAGCCAAGCGCACCGTAAGCACCATAGGTGGTGGTATGGCTGTCACCACAGGCAATTAACATGCCGGGCGAGACGAGCCCTTGTTCCGGCACTACAACGTGCTCGATACCTTGTCGCGGGTCGCCAAGACCGTAAAAGGCGATGCCGTGTTTGGTGCAGTTAGCTTGCAAATTGTCGATCAGAAGTTTGGATGACGCGTCATGAGGCTCACTGCTTCGGGTCGCGTTGACATGATCAATCACGGCCAGATGCGCCTCGGGTCGCCAAACGTCCAGGCCCTTTGTGTCGAGCCCTGAAAAGGCCTGCGGACTGGTGTATTCGTTCATGATGTGGAAATCGACATAGATCAGCATGTCGCCATCGGGCAGATCGCACACCTTGTGGGCGTCGACCAATTTGTCATAAAGCGTGCGGCTCATTCGGTTGCCTCCATGTGTCTTGCGTTGCGAGCAAAGAATTCGGACATTCGTGCCGCGATGTCATTTGGGATTTCTTCGGCCATGTAATGGGTCGTGTCGAGCGCTTCGCCCTCAACTTGCACGGCACGTTGACGCCAAAGACCAAGCGCGTCGAAGCATCTCTCAATAACACCAAGTTTCGCCCAAAGTGTCAGGATTGGCATGTTGAGTTTTCGCCCCTCGTCTGCATTGTCATGTTCGATGTCTATGGTGGCGGCGGCACGGTAGTCTTCGCAGCTTGCGTGAATTGCGACCGGATCCGCGAAGGCGCTCAAATATTCAGTCAGAGCTTCGGGAGCAAAAGGGTTATTGCCCTTCGCCTGATTGAAACATTTCAGCTTCCAGAACTCTTGCGCGTCCGCACCGATCATTTGTTCAGGTAGCGGGTGTGGCTGAATTAGGAAAAACCAATGCCAGTAAGTGCGCGCAAATTCGACGCTTGTACCCGCATACATTTCGCGGGTTGGCGCGATGTCGAGCAATGTCATGGCCTCGACGCGATTAGGATGGTCTAAACCCATCCGATGCGCCACCCGCGCTCCCCGATCATGGGCACCAACAAAAAATCGCTCATGTCCTAAGCGTTGCATGACTGCAACGATGTCATTGGCCATGACGCGTTTTGAATAAGGTTCGTGCGATGCGTTTGACGCTGGTTTATCTGATCGGCCATATCCACGCAGGTCAGGGCAAATGACTTGATACGACCGGGCTAGAATCGGTGCCACACCGTGCCACATGGCAGATGTTTGCGGATAGCCATGTAAAAGGACGAGCGGCGGCGCACCTGTGGGACCGGCGCGGCGGACGAACAAAGTCGCACCGTCGCCTTCGATACACTCTTCCACAAAATCCTTAAACATTTCACATTCTCCGAAGGGGTTGGACTTAGTTCCTTATTTCAGATTAAACGAAAAGAATTAGTCGTAAAAACTGATCAGTTATGCCGACTAATGGCACTGTCAGACAAAACGAGCTTGAGACGGGCATTGTGGTCTCGTAGCCTCTCCGTATGACAAAACACTCCCCATTCAGGTACATGAAAC
>CALGTJ010000450.1 GCA_937901435.1 uncultured Rhodobacter sp.
GGGACGCCGCATCGCGATCCTTGGGGATATGTTGGAACTTGGACCAGAGGAAAACGCACTGCACACGGCCATTGCCGCCCATCCGGGTCTTGCAAAAATCGCTAAAATTCACATGGTTGGCCCTCGCATGGCGCATCTGCGCGATGCGCTGCCGCTGCAACAGCGCGGCGAATGGGTGGCGACGGCGGCAGAACTGGCTGGTCGGGTGCACCACCTGATCGACGCGGGTGATGTGGTGCTGGTGAAAGGGTCTTTGGGCAGCAAGGTGTCAACACTCGTTGACGCGATCCGAAAATTGGGTCATCCGCTGCCTCCCGAACATGAGGAAAATGCGTAATGTTGTTTTGGTTGACGGAATTTTCCGACGGCGGTGACTTTTTTAACCTGTTTCGCTATATCACCTTCCGCGCGGGTGGGGCGTTTTTCACGGCGCTGATCTTTGGGTTTGTTTTTGGTCGCCCCCTGATCAACGTGCTGCGCCGCCGTCAGGGCAAGGGCCAGCCGATCCGCGATGATGGCCCCGAAAGCCATTTTGCCAAGGCAGGCACCCCGACCATGGGCGGGCTGCTGATCCTGTCGGCGCTGATCGTATCAACGGTGCTATGGGCGCGCATCGACAATCCTTATGTCTGGATTGTGCTGTTTGTGACGGTCGGTTTTGGCCTTGTGGGCTTTGCGGATGATTATGCGAAAGTGTCCAAGAACAACACGGCGGGTGTGTCTGGCAAGCTGCGCCTTGCCATCGGGTTTGTGATCGCGGGGATCGCGGCCTATTGGGCGGCCTCGGTGCATCCCGACGAGTTGGCCTATCAACTGGCGTTGCCGGTGTTCAAGGATGTGCTGATCAACCTCAGCTACTTTTTTATCCCATTTTCGATGATCGTCATCGTCGGATCGGCCAATGCGGTGAACCTGACGGACGGTCTGGACGGTCTTGCCATCATGCCGGTGATGATCGCCGCCGGAACGCTGGGGGCGATTGCCTATGCTGTGGGGCGGGTCGATTTTACTGACTACCTCGATGTGCATTATGTGCCCGGCACCGGGGAAATTCTGGTTTTCACGGCGGGTCTGATCGGTGGGGGGTTAGGGTTTCTGTGGTATAATGCGCCGCCGGCCGCCGTGTTCATGGGCGACACCGGATCGCTGGCTTTGGGGGGCGCATTGGGCGCCATTGCTGTCGCCACAAAGCACGAGATCGTTTTGGCCATTGTTGGCGGGTTGTTCGTGGTCGAGGCGTTGTCGGTCATCATTCAGGTGCTTTATTTCAAGCGCACCGGAAAACGCGTGTTCCTGATGGCCCCGATCCACCACCATTTTGAGAAAAAGGGTTGGGCCGAGCCGCAGATCGTTATTCGCTTTTGGATCATCTCGCTGATCCTTGCGTTGATCGGCTTGGCGACGCTGAAGGTGCGTTAGGGCTGATTGTTGGGCAATTTGGTCGAATTTGCAGGGCAAATCCGACCAATTGGGGGCTCTGCCCCCAAACCCCCGGAGTATTTTCGCCAAGATGAAAGGGCAGGTGCGGGGCATGTGTCGGGTTCCGGGAGAGCGTTGAGCGCCAGAGTTGAGGTCTCTTTCAATGCCCCGCCGAATCCGCTAGCCATCTGAGCAACAAAAAGGCGGCTCAAATGATCCCTGTTCGTGGCTATCAAAACCAAAAGATCGCAGTTCTCGGCCTTGGCCGATCTGGCCTTGCCGCCGCGAAGGCTTTGCAGGAAGGCGGGGCTATTCCTGTGGTCTGGGACGACAGCCCAGAGGGGCGCGCGCGGGCCGAGGCGGAGGGGTTCACGCCTTTTGATCTGGCCAAACAGGGCGCATTTGAGGATGTGGGCAGCTTAATTGTGTCGCCGGGTATCCCGCATCTTTATCCGACACCCAACCCGATCATTGCGGCGGCCTGGGCGGCGGGGGTGCCGGTTGACAATGACATTGGTCTGTTCTTTCAGTCCTTTGCAACAGAGGATTGGGATCAGTTCGACACGCCGCCACGCATTATTGCGGTGACCGGGTCAAACGGCAAATCGACCACTGCCGCGCTTATTCATCATATTCTGGAACACGCGAACCGGCCCACGCAACTGGCGGGTAATATCGGCATTGGTGTTCTTGATATCGAGCCTGCGATTGACGGCGAGGTGATCGTGCTGGAACTGTCCAGCTATCAGACGGATCTGGCGCGCGCGCTGACGCCCGATATTGCGGTCTTTACCAATCTCACACCGGATCACCATGATCGCCACGCCGGTCACGGCGGGTATTTCGCGGCCAAGCGGAGGCTGTTTGCCGAGGGCGGGCCGGATCGTGCGGTGATCGGTGTGGATGAGCCCGAGGGACAGTATCTGGCCAACCAGATGGCCACCAGCGCCATTGATGACCGGGTGATCCGCGTGTCCTCGGGGCAAAAGCTGGGCGGACCGGGCTGGTCTGTTTTTGCGCGCAAGGGGTTCTTGTCAGAGCAGCGCAAGGGGCGGCAGGTGGCCTCTATCGATTTGCGCGCGATCAAGGGATTGCCCGGCGCGCATAACCATCAGAACGCCTGTGCGGCCTATGCGGCGACGCGCGCGCTGGGGCTCTCGCCCAAGGTTATTGAACAAGCGTTCTATTCTTTTGGCGGCTTGCCCCATCGCAGTCAGATCGTTGCCGAAGCGGGTGGCGTGACCTATGTGAACGACAGCAAGGCCACCAATGTGGACAGTGCGGCGCAAGCCTTGCAAGCCTTCAAGAACATCCGCTGGATCGCGGGTGG
>CALGTJ010000451.1 GCA_937901435.1 uncultured Rhodobacter sp.
CTTGGCCGCCGACCTTCCATTGCGCCAATTTCAGCGGCGGATAATGCCCGATCCATCCGACACGCGCGCCGTCAAAGGGCGCGCCCGCGTCCTTGGCCTGCTGGAAGCCTGCGAAATTTGCCCCGCCCTGCGCGCTGTCGATCATCATGAACCGGAACGGGGCCGTCTTGCCATCCGCCGGGGCCAGATCGACGGCCCATGTGGGTGGCACCCCCTCGGCACAGGACGCATCGCCTCGCTTTGGCGCGCGCGCGTCAAACAGGATATGCCACGCGTTGCCGACCCATTGCCCGCTGCACTGCTCATGATTGCCGCGCACGAACAGCCATGGCGCGCTGTGCAGCAAAGGGGCGGCGGGGATCAGGAATTCCTGCAACCAATAGCCGAATTTGTCCTGACCGTTCTGGCTGTCCCAGAACGCTTGGTCGTCCTCGTAGAAATAGTGGTAATCGCCCACATGTAACACGAAATCCGGCTTTAGCTTTGCCGCATCTGCGGCGATGTCCGCCAGAAACCAGTTTTTCCGCTGGCCGTTCGCGTCGCGGCAGACCTGCCCATGCGCCGCACCGCGACAGCCAGAATCGCCCATGGCAATGCCGGTGATCTTACCCGGATCCCCGCTCGCCTGTCCCAATTGCGCGGGACCGGGCACTTGGGCGCCCCCGCCGCCGGGATAGACGACCAAGGCCGATCCATCGGTTTTCACCAAGGACGCCTTTGACGCACTTGCCGACAAGGGCGCGGCACAGATGGTCACGGTGTAATCCGCCAGCCGCTCTTGCCCGCCCGCCGCCGTGGTCACGACATGCCCGCCCCCCTGTAGCGTGCCGCGTTTGACAGGCGTCACCGCCGCCGCGCCGGTTTGGATCACGCTGAGCCCGTCACAGGCGTGGTCACCGTCAGAACAAAGCGCATTTCGATGTTGCGATTGTCCGGCAGGGCTTTGGTCACCGGATCCGCAGGCTGACCGACAAATTGCGTCCAATAGGCCAGAACCGCGAAATCGCCGGGGGCCAATAGTTGAAAGGCGGGGATGCTGGGGGCCGGGACATTGGCCAGAGCAGGTGTGACCAGGACAGGCGCGACCACAGCAGGCGCAACCAGACCATACGCGAGGGCGACGCTAAGCGAAAACCGCATAAGAAATCCTCTCTCAAAATGAACTTTAATCCACTTTAGCGCGACTATGTCACGGCACAAGACAAACCCTGACCCGCGCGAGACAGTTGGATTCGCAGGCCAGTCGTGGCAAGGTGAGATCATTATTGTTGCACTTTGGGCGAGTCCCCCCCCCCCTGCGCCACACTCCGGCACGCTCTGCCATGATCGGGCACGCGGCGGTCCGGGTGGTAAGCGACTCGGGACTTGTCCACAGATGCCTCTGAAACCGGAGCCGCTATGATTGCTATTCGCGCCATTCAGGAAACAGATCGCCCGGAATGGGAAAGATTGTGGACGGCATATCTGGCGTTTTACAAAACATCCGTACTACCAGAGGTTTACGAGACGTCTTTCACGCGACTTTTGGGCAACGATCCGCACGACTTCCACGGGTTGCTTGCCGTGATGGATGGCAAGCCCGTCGGCTTGGTTCATTATCTTTTCCACAGGCATATGTGGAAAACAGAAAACGTGATTTACCTTCAAGACCTTTACGCTGATCCGCAGGTGCGCGGCCGGGGCGTTGGCCGGAAATTGATCGAGGCCGTCTACGATGCCGGCGATGCAGCAGGCTGCCCCTCTGTCTATTGGCTTACGCAGGATTTCAATGCAGAGGCCAGAAAGCTATACGACCGTATCGGCACGCTTACCCCATTTATCCGCTATAACAGGGCCTAACATGCGCAATTTATGTTTTGTATTCGCCGCACTTTTGCTGGCGGCTTGTTCCGGGCCGGTGCCCGATGACACCACGACGCGCATGGTCCCGATGACCGCAGGGTTACCCCCGATGAAGACATTCATCGCGTCGCGGGTCGCCCCTGCCAACTGCTCTAACGCGGATATCGCGCGGGATTTTCTTGACCTGAGTTTCGAACTTGAAAGCGGGCGCGCCCTGCCCGTGCTGACCCGCTTTGAGGGACCCATCACGATCCGCGTGACGGGCAAGCCCCCGGCCAGCCTTGGGCCGGATCTGTCCAGCCTTTTGGGCCGTTTTCGCCGTGAGGCCGGGATTTCGATCACCCGCGTCAGTGCGGGCGATGACGCCTCGATCACGCTAGAGGCCATCCCGCGCGCCGAACTGCAACGCTTCGTGCCGCAAGCCGCCTGTTTCGTGGTGCCCCGCATCGGCAGCTGGGCCGAATTCAAGCGCAACCGTCGCGGCCCGACCGTCGACTGGACCACATTGAAAACCCGCACAAAAATGGCCATCTTCCTGCCCGCTGACGTCAGCCCGCAAGAGATCCGTGACTGCCTGCACGAAGAGATCGCGCAGGCGCTTGGCCCGCTCAATGACCTTTATCGGCTTGGCGACAGCGTCTTTAATGACGACAATTTCCACACCATCCTGACCGGGTTCGACATGCTGGTGCTGCGGGCATATTATTCGCCCAACCTGCGGTCCGGCATGAGCCGCGCAGAGGTGGCAAAGCGGATCCCCGGCATCCTTGCGCAACTGAACCCACGCGGACAGCGCGCCCCTGTGCGCTATCCAGGCGACACGCCGCGCGCCTGGATCGAGGCCGTCGAAGAGGCGCTTGGCCCCCGCACCGCACCCAACCGCCGTCAAGCCGCCGCCCGACGCGCCGTCGCGATCGCCCAGGAACAAGGCTGGGCAGACAATCGCATGGCCTTCAGCCTGTTCGCCTTGGGCCGTTTGTCGCTGGCCGGAGAATCCGACATCGCGCTGGCCTCTTTCCTGCAAGCCGGGACGATCTACAATGCCAACCCCAACACCAAGCTGCAAGGCGCCCATGTGGCGATGCAACTGGCCGCCTTTGCGCTGTCCTCGGGCCAGACCGAGGCCGCGATTGGGCTTGTGAACGACAGCATCGGCCCCGTCGCCAGTGCGCAAAACGCAGCCCTTCTGTCGACCCTGCTGATGATCAAGGCCGAGGCGCTGGAACTGCAAGGCGATCGCAATCAGGCCGCAGCGGTACGCCTCGACAGTCTGGGCTGGGCACGCTATGGGTTCGGCTCTGACAACGCGGTGCGTGTGCGGCTGGCTGAAATCACCGCGCTCAGTGCCAGAGTGAAAGGTATCGGACCCTCATGATCGTCATCTTTTCCGCCATTGCCGGGGCAATTCTGGGCGGAGTCATGGCAAAGAGACGCGATGGCAACCGCCTTGATATCGCGCAATATTCTGCCGTTCTTGCCATCGTTGGCGGGCTGGGTGGCATGATCCTGACCATAGTTGTCGAACGCCTGCTGACCTGAGGGGCGCACGATGTTCCTGCCCTTCTTTGACAATCTGCGCAGTGGTGGCGTTCCGGTGTCCCTGCGCGAATACCTTGCGTTTCTAGAGGGGATGACCGCCGGGCTGGTCACCTATGACGTCGAGGGGTTCTACTACCTCGCCCGCACAGCCATGGTCAAAGACGAGCGCAACATCGACAAATTCGACCGCGCCTTTGCCAAGACCTTTGAGGGGCTCGCCAATATCTCGTTCGAGGCGGTCATAGAGGCGGTCGACATTCCCGCCGACTGGCTGGAAAAACTGGCAGAAAAGCATCTGAGCGCGAAAGAAAAAGCAGAGATCGCAGCCCTCGGTGGCTTTGACAAGCTGATGGAAACGCTCAAAGAGCGGCTCAAGGAACAGCAAGGCCGCCATCAGGGCGGCAACAAATGGGTCGGCACCGCTGGCACCTCGCCCTTTGGCGCCTATGGCTATAACCCCGAAGGCGTGCGCATCGGTCAGGACGAAAGCCGCCACCAGCGCGCCGTCAAGGTCTGGGACAAACGCGAGTTTCGCGATTTTGACGACACCGTCGAGATCGGCACCCGCAATATCAAGGTCGCGCTGAAACGTCTGCGCCGCTGGGCACGCGACGGGGCGGACGAAGAGCTTGACCTTAACGGCACGATCCGCGCCACCGCCGAGCAGGGCTATCTCGACGTGAAAACAAGGCCAGAGCGGCGTAATGCGGTGAAAGTCCTGTTGTTCCTCGATGTGGGCGGGTCGATGGATCCCCATATCAAACTGGTCGAAGAACTGTTTTCAGCCGCCCGCGCCGAGTTCAAACATCTGGAATATTTCTACTTCCACAACTGCCTCTACGAGGGCGTGTGGCGCGACAACCGCCGTCGCTGGAACGCGCAAATCCCGACGTGGGAGGTGCTGCGCAGCTATAATTCCGACTATAAATGTATCTTTGTGGGCGACGCGTCGATGTCGCCCTATGAAATCGCCTTTCCCGGCGGGGCCAATGAACATTGGAACAAAGAGGCAGGCCAGACATGGCTGGAACGCGCGCGCGAACACTGGCCCAATCACCTCTGGCTCAATCCGCTGGCCGAACGGTATTGGCAGCACACCCAATCCGTCAGCATGATCCAGCAGATCTTTGGCAAAGACCGCATGGTGCCCATGACGCTCAGCGGAATCGAACAGGGGATGAAACTGCTGGGCCGCTGAACAACCGTGCCACAGAACGGTCGGGCGGCGGGCCTGAAATTGGCCTTGGGCCGATTTTGGGAGCATAAAGCGAGCGCCTCTGCCGCTCTCCGCTTGATTACAATTGGTCGAAAGGGTCTGCTCGTCACATGAAACGCCTCTCATCCATCTGGACCAGCCACCCCCTGCTTAGCACAGGCTTTGCCCTTGCTCTGACCCTTACGCTTTACTTTGGCACCCGCACCGTGATGGCGACCCTCTATTGGTCCGACCCCGCGCATCGCGATCAGAGCCTGCAAAGCTGGATGACACCGGGGTACATCGGCCATTCATGGGAGATCCCGCGCGAGGTGCTAGAGACCGCCATCGGCCCCCTGCCCGACCAGAAACGCCCCACGCTAGAGGTCATCGCAAAGACCCAAGGCATCCCGGTGGCAGAGCTTATCGCACGCATCCAATCTGCCATTCTTGCACACCGTCTCGCGCAACAGGCAAACAAATGACAGAGACGCTGCTGGCGCTGGTGCCCACCTATGGCCTCTACATTGTCGCCCTTGCCACCGCGCTTAGCTGCTTGGCCCTGCCGATCCCGTCGTCGCTGATCATGCTGACCGCCGGGGCGTTTGTCGCCTCCGAAGACCTCAACGGCACGGCCACCTTTGCCACCGCCCTTGCCGGGGCCATCCTTGGCGATCAGGCGGGGTTCAGCTTTGGCCGGCGCGGCGGTGCCTGGCTCGACCGGGCCAGTCCAAGTCGGGCCAGTCCAAGTCGGGCCACTCAAAAAAAGGGCAAGACCGCCCGCCTTATTGCCCGCGCGCAGGATCTGGCGGCACGCTGGGGCGGGATGGGCGTGTTTCTCAGTCGCTGGCTGTTCTCGCCCATCGGCCCCTATATGAACTTTGTGATGGGCGCGGCCCACATGAACCGCGTCAGCTTTACCCTTTGGGGCGCGCTCGGAGAATTGGTCTGGGTCTCGATTTACGTGGGCCTTGGCTATGCCTTTGGCGATCAGATCGAAACTGTCGCCAGCATCGCCGGAAACTTTAGCGGCGTTCTTGCCGCCGGGGCAGTCACCGTGGGGCTTGGCCTTTGGCTGCGCTCGGTCCTAAGATCAGAAGCAGCAAAGCGGTCCTAGACCGCCCAAAGGACACGATCATGGCCACAGCTCCCCGATTCGACATCGACCCCGTCGCCTTTCATCACGACCCCTACCCCGCTTTGGCGCAGATGCGCGCCACGGCCCCTATCGCCTATGTCCCGCAACTGGGCGCGGTGCTGATCACGCGGCACGCCGATATTTCGGTACAGGAAAAGCGGGTCGACCTGTTCTCGTCCCAGCAACCCGACGGGCTGATGACCAAATTGATGGGCGAGAACATGATGCGCAAAGATGGCGCGGCCCATACAGCCGAACGCAAGGCCAGCTTTCCGGCCTTTTCGCCCCGCACCGTGCGCGATCACTGGCTGACAGAATTTCGCGCCGCCTGTACCGACCTGCTGGACGGGCTTGCCCCCAGAGGTAAATGTGATCTGGTGGCCGACTATGCCATGCCCCTCTCTGGCGAGGCATTGCGCACGATCACGGGTCTGAAAAACATGACATGGGCGGAAATCGACCGCTGCAGTCAGGCAATGATGGATGGCATTGCCAACTACAGTGGTGACGCTGCGGTCGAGGCCCGCTGTATCGCCGGAACCAGCCTGATCGACACCCGGATTGACGCCGCGATGCAGGACTTGCAGGCAGTGTCCGACAAATCGCTGCTGGCCGTGCAACTGGCCGCCGGACTGCCGCTGGACACCATCAAGGCCAATATCAAGCTGGCGATTTCCGGCGGCCAGAATGAACCGCGCGACGCCATTGCGGGCACGGTCTGGGCGTTGCTGACCCATCCAGACCAACTGCCCCGGCTGCGGTCGGGCGCGGCCAACTGGCGCGAAGCCTTCGAAGAATATGCCCGCTGGATCTCTCCCATTGGCATGTCACCGCGCCGTATCACGCGGGCCGAAAAGCTTCATGGTGTTGATCTGCAACCCGAAAGCCGCGCGTTTTTCATGTTTGGCTCTGGCAACCGGGACGCGGCACAATTCCCCGATCCCGACCGTTTTGACATCACCCGCAACACGGCAGGTTCGCTTAGCTTTGGCGCGGGGCCGCATTTTTGCGCCGGGGCCGCCGCCAGCCGCGCGCTGATCACCGACGTCGCCCTGCCAATGCTGTTTGACCGCTTTCCAGACTTGCGCCTTGCCGGTGACGCGCCCTTTGCGGGATGGGCCTTTCGCGGCCCCACGCACGCGCATGTTGCGTGGGATAAAACGGCATAAACCCTTAAGAGTACAGCTTTTCCTCCATCAGACTGTGCAGCTTGAGACGCATCTTGGCGATGATTTCAGGAATGTCGCCAGAGGTGTTCACCTTGCCATCCGCATCATAATAGAGGTTGTGGTATTCCAGCCCGTCCGGACCGGGATTGAGAAGATCATACAGCTCGTATTCCGGCGCATAGGTGGACTCTGCGCTGAAATATTCGGCGTATTTATACTCTGCCGTGCGCACGCAACGGATGCGGTCCGGCGCTTTGACCACCTCTTCTTGCTTGGCCGAACTGGCGCGAATATCATCAAAGGTGAACAGAACCTCTTTTTGCGGCTCGTTCTTGGGATGATCGAAGGCCGGGCTCATATCGACCCCAGCAAAACCCTGTCTGACGTCCAGCGGCACGTCTTTTGGATTTAACACCTTGTTCACAAGGGTCGGCAAGACATCCACCAGCGACATCAGAGCGCTCGTCTCTTGTGGTTCGTCAAACCAGTCAGGATTTGCCCAGATCATCGGCACGCGCAGGGTTTCCTCATAGACGTTGAACGCCTTCTGCCGCATCCCGCCGTGGCTCATCCCCATCTCGCCATGATCCGAACAGCGCAGGATCAGAGTGTCGTCAAAAAACGCGTTTGGTGCATCACCGTCATAGAACAGATCCAGCACCTGATGATCTGGGCATCCACTTTTTCACAAAGATTCCCATAGAAATTCAGGTAGTTCAGCTTTTCCTGAGGCCCCGGCAGCGGCCCAAGCGAGGCGGCTGACGTGACCAGCAATTGCGCCTGTGCCTTGGGTTTATTGTTCCTCGCCAGATCCTCATCCACCGTCTGCGGCAGGGTCAGCCCGCCTTGAATCCACTCCGGGTCCTGATAGCCGAATTGCATGGATTTCGGGTAGCCCAGCACATCATGCGGATTGACCAGCGACAGCACCATCAAAAAGGGCTGCTCTGTCGCGCTATCCTTACGATCCTGTAGCCACTCTATCGCCTCCTGCACATAGCGCGCGTCCTGATCAGGCCAGCCCCCGCAGTAATGTTCGGGATTGGCATCCTCGCCCGCATCCGGCGGGATCCACCCCTTAAAGCCGAACATGGCCACATCCGCCGCCGTCAACTCGTTTGGGTTAAACGGGCGGTCTTGTGCCTTGGACAGATGCCACTTGCCCCGATACTGGCAATCATACCCCGCATTGGCAAAGATATTTCCCATATTTGGCAAGGTGTTATCCAGAGAATGCTGCCCGACCGCATATTTTCCGTCATAACTTAGGGTTTGGGTCACTCCATGCTGTGCTGGGTATTTGCCGGTAAACAAAGTCGAGCGGCTGGGCGAGCACATGCAGGTATTGCAGATCGTGTTGGTGAAACTGGTGCCATTGGCACGCAAACGGCGCATCGCGGGCAGATCAAGCCCACCCTCTGCCTCTTCATTGAAAATCTCTGTGGCACGTTGTTGATCCGTGATAATTAAAAGGACGTTTTTGCGTTTATTCGTCTTTGTCTATCCGACATATGAAGATCCTGTAAAAAAGAGGCATTAAATTACAATCTAACCGTGTAGGCCAATTTATTTTTCTATTTTAATTCGAAGGCGCCCCGATGAGTTAAGCCAAGCGCGGGCCCAGCCATTGCCTTGTCCCCGAACCGACCCCATATTTCCCACATGATAAAACTTACCCCGATCTTGTTGGCCGTCTTGTATGCCCTCGCGATGTACCGGTTTTCGGCGTGGCGCACCGCGCGCGAATTGGGTGAGAGGTCAACAGAACTGGCCGATCCGATCCTGAAAAGCCTGACAGATCAGATGGCCGCCGCGCTCGATCTGGCCCGTATCCGTGTGCATATCTACGAGATCGAGCCGATCAACGGGCTGGCCGCGCCTGATGGGCGCATTTTCATAACGCGTGGATTTTTCAACAAATATCGGGCGGGGGAAGTGACCTCTGGCGAGTTGGCAAGCGTCATTGCACATGAGCTTGGCCATGTAGCGCTGGGTCACTCGCGCCGCCGGATGATCGACTTTTCAGGCCAGAATGCCCTGCGGACAGCGCTGGCCATGGTGCTAAGCCGCTTTTTGCCCGGGGTCGGCGTGTTTATCGCCAATGCGCTAACCAGCCTGTTGGCCGCGCGGCTGTCGCGATCCGATGAATACGAGGCCGATGCCTATGCTTCGGCCCTTTTGGTCAAGGCCGGAATTGGCACGGGACCGCAAAAATCGCTGTTCGGCAAGCTGGACGCGCTGACCAAAACCCGTGGCGGCGCCTCGCCTGCGTGGTTGATGAGCCACCCCAAAACCGCACAACGCATTGAAGCGATTGAAAAACTGGAAAAACGCTGGGCCTCTGTGTCTGGTTAACAACACCCCCGACAACCCCCTTTTGCTTTTTCTCACAGCCTTGTTAGACTCGCGTCAAAAAACAACAAGGCAGTGAACATGGCAAGAGAAGAACATCGGCAGGAAATCCTGAAACGCCTGCCAAAAGGCGGCGTTGGCGCGGAAATCGGCGTGTGGGAGGGAGGCTTTAGCGAGATCCTTCTGGCCGAGGCACAGCCAAATACCCTTCACCTGATAGACCCTTGGGAATTTCAGCCCGATTTTGCGAACACCGCCTTTGGCAAGCCGCGAAACGAAACCCGCATGAAAGACAAGTTTCTGTTGGTACAGGACAAATTCAAGGACGATTCCCGTGTCGTCCTGCATCGCAGCTATTCGAACGTGGCGCTGGAAAGCTTTGACGATCACGCGCTGGACTGGGTCTATATCGACGGCAATCACAACTTTGAGGTGGTCAAAAGCGATCTGGAACTGAGCCTGCGCAAAGTCCGCCCCGGCGGGGTGATCGCGGGCGACGACCTGCTGTGGAAACGGGACGAGGGCGCCCCTGTCCAAAAAGCCGTGCGCGCCTTCAAACGCTCACTGGATGATGCCACCGAATTCTTCCGATTCGGTCAGCAATACATGTTCCAACTGGCCGCATGATCGCCCCGGCCATTTGACGCGTTGGCCCCAAATAACGTCAACACGTCAAGTGAGACGAGAGGATTGGGCCATTCCATAAACCGCTCACGCCTCTTCTTCAGTTTAAAAATATCTTGGGGGTGTGGGGGCTGGCCCCAACTGGATCGGATTGCCTCGGCAATTCGATCGTCAGGTGAACATCTGCTCTACAGCTTTCCCAAGCTTTGGCAGTTTCGCCTTTTTCATCAAGGCACGCAGGGGCTTGGGCTCGCCTGACAGACGCTCTGCCTCGGCCTGCACGGCGTGCACTGCCTCGCTGACAAGGTCTGGCGCGCCGGACCAAAGCTCCCACAGGAATCCGTCCGGATCGCGGCGGGTCAGGCCTTCTTCGGTCATGATGTTTTGCGGGAAATCCTTGGCGTTCATCGTGACAAGGATGTCAGCAGACCCTGTGATCGCGGCGGCGAGCACGTGGATGTCGTTTTCGTCGGGCAACCAGAGGCGCGCCTCGATCGCCGCGGACCGCGGCACCTCGGCTTTGGGCCAGTTCGCGCGCAGCAAGGCGATGTCGCCGCGCGCCATCACCTCGCCTGTTGGGCCCAGTTTACGCGCGGCCCGCGCCCATTCTTCAAGGATGCGCGCCGACCATAGCGGTTCGAACAATCCCGCGCGCGCCACGCCCAGCAGGACCTCACGCATCACGGTGGGATAGAGCACACAGGTGTCCAGCAGAACCTTCAAGACTCAAGCCGAAAGAACACCGCCTTGAGGTAGCCGCTTTCGGCCAGTTGCGGCAATTGCGGATGGTCCGGCCCGGCCTGTCCGGAATAGATGATCTGCCCGTTGCGCCCGCCCCGGCCAATGCCGCGCGCGCTGGCGTTGCGGAATTTCGACAAATCAACAGCGTGCGAGCAGGAACACAAGCCGAGATACCCACCCGGAGCCACCAAGGGTGCGGCAAGGCGTGCGACGCGTTCATAGGCGCGCAGGCCTGCCTCAAGCGATTGTTTAGACGGCGCAAAAGCGGGCGGATCACAGACCACCACATCAAAGGTTTCGCCCTCTGCCGCCAAGGCCTCGAGCTGCGCGAACGCATCGCCTTTGCGGATGGCGAAACGCGCAGAGGCGCCCATCGCCTCGGCCCCTTGTTCGGCCAGTGCCAGCGCGGGCGCAGAACTGTCGACGGCCAGTGCTGACACCGCGCCCCCGGCCAAGGCGGCCAACGAAAACCCGCCCACATGCGAGAACACGTCCAGCACCCGCGCGCCTTTGGACAGCCTTTGCGCGAAGGCGTGGTTGGGGCGCTGGTCAAAGAACAGGCCGGTTTTCTGCCCGCCAATCAGGTCCGCCATATAGGTCGCGCCGTTCATCGAGACCGGCACAGGTCCCATAACATCGCCGCGCAAGACACCGGTGTCCTCGTCCAGACCTTCCAGCGTGCGCGCTCGCCCGCCGCCGTTCTTGATAACACAGGTCACCCCCGTTACCGCCATCAGCGCCTCTGTCAGCGGGCCAAGCATCGCCTCTGACCATGCCGCGTTTGGCTGAATGACCGCAGCCTCGCCAAAGCGGTCGATGACGACACCGGGCAGACCGTCGGCCTCGGCGTGGACAAGGCGATAAAAGGGCTGGTCATAAAGCCGCTCGCGATGCGCCAGCGCGATACGCAGACGCGCCGCCAGCCAGTCGGTGTCGATCACCGCCTCTGGGTTGCGGTCCATCATCCGCCCGATGATGCGCGACGCATTGTTGACCGTGATCACCCCCATCGGCCTGCGCTCGGCATCCTCAAGCACGCCAAAACCGCCGGGTTCCAGCGCTTTGGTGCGCCGGTCGGTGACCAGTTCGTTGGAATAAATCCACGGAAAACCGTGACGAATGGCACGCGCTTCGGCTTTTGGACGAAGGCGCACAACGGGATAAGAGGACAGCGTCATGCCGCCCTCTTAAGTCTTTGCGATTGTCTGGGAAAGCGTAAAGCGAAAGCTTAAAGCTGATTGAGCGCGCCCATAAAACCTAGCTCCTGCGCGACATAGCCGTTTTCGGTGGTCAACTCTTGCTGGATCACATAGGCCAGTTGCTGCGTGATGCGCACCTTTTGTGTCAGACCGCGCGCTTCGGCAGCCACGGCGGCATTGCCCCCCAAGGCGTCAAAGTCGGCTTTGACAAAGCGCGGACCTTCCAGGATTTCGCCCGTCGCCGCATCACGGATCTGCACGGTAAACTGGATAGAGTGTACCCCGCCCACCGTATAACGCGCCTTTTCGGTCAAGGCATGAAAGCGGGTCAGGACCACATCCAGCACCACGTCACGTTCGCCCTGCACATTGGACACGCCCTGTTCCAGCCCTGCGGTGATGATCGCCTTGACCTGCGCATAACGGTCGCCAATCGGATCTTCGCGCCACACGATATCGCCACCGGGGTAGAACCGGTTGGCCTCTGACACTTTCAACGTCGTTGGCACCTGTACGTTAACGGCTGTCACGTTGTAGGACTTGAAGCTGGCGGGCGCGACAGACCGCTCTACGGTGCCAAAGCTGTCGGTCAGCGGCGCCGCCAGTGTTGCGCTGACGGCCGAGGGGTTGGACGATACACGATCAACAGAGGCACAGGCCGACAAGCCGACGGCGAGGCCCAGAGCGAGGACGGGGCGGATAAATTTTGCGACTGTGCGGTTCATAACCAATCTCCAAGGCGGTTGCCGAATTGCGATTTCTTGGTTAATCTAACGGGTCAGATTGGGGCACAAATAAGAAGTCCCGGAGCATTTCCGGGACTTCTTAACGTTTTATTAATGTTTGGCGGAATGCCCGGCGCGCCATTCTCAGGCTTACGCGGTGGCCCCATCGGTTTTCGGACGGGCCGTAAAGAACGACTTGATCCACGCATAGGCCTGTGTGGCACCGTGGCGCATCGCCTCTGCACGCAGTTTCTGCGCTTCACGTTCGTATTTCTGGATGTCGATGTAAGTGATTTGCTCGTGGTCCATTGGTCTGCTCCATTAATTCCTGCAGGTTTGCGCTGCATCGCGGCAGCATCGTGCTGCATTGCAGAAAAGATAGGATGTACGGGCTGCGCTGACGACAGCCAATCCTGCAACCCCGCCATGCGTCAGGCGCAAAACATATCAAAATAGGTGAAAAACGGGTGTTGTTAGCGCTAACCAGTCCTGATAGAGCAAATTCAACACAGAAATCATCCGGGATATTAACATGCCCTTAAACTCGACCATCGAGGCCGTAACCGCGCGGATCATCGAACGCAGCCGTCCGACCCGTCAGACTTATCTGGATCGCCTTGCAGCGGCGGCGGATGCGGGTCCGCGCCGCGCGCATCTGAGTTGCGGCAATCAGGCCCACGCCTATGCAGCCATGGGCGCGGACAAAGACAAGCTGGCGGCAGAGCGCGCGCCCAATCTGGGCATTATCACCGCCTATAACGACATGCTGTCCGCGCATCAGCCGTTCCAGACCTATCCTGCCCGCATCAAAGAGGCCGCACGTCAGGTTGGCGCAACCGCGCAGGTCGCGGGCGGGGTGCCTGCCATGTGCGACGGCGTCACGCAGGGCCAGCCGGGGATGGAGCTGTCGCTGTTTTCGCGCGACGTCATTGCCTTGGCCACGGGCGTTTCGCTGAGCCATAACACCTTTGACGCGGCGGTCTATCTGGGTGTCTGCGACAAGATCGTGCCCGGTCTGATCATCGCAGCCGCCACATTCGGGCATATCCCGGCGATCTTTCTGCCCGCAGGCCCCATGGTCAGCGGTCTGCCCAATGACGAAAAGGCCGCCGTGCGCCAGAAATTCGCCACCGGAGAGGTCGACCGCAAGGCGCTGATGGCCGTCGAAATGGCGAGTTACCATGGCCCCGGCACCTGCACCTTTTACGGCACCGCCAATTCCAACCAGATGCTGATGGAGATCATGGGCCTGCACCTGCCCGGTGCCAGCTTTGTCAATCCGGGCACGGATCTGCGCGATGCGCTGACCGATGCGGGTGCCAAACGTGCTTTGGAAATCACGGCCCTTGGCAATGACTATCGCCCCGC
>CALGTJ010000452.1 GCA_937901435.1 uncultured Rhodobacter sp.
TTGTTCATGGTTCGTTCGCCATGACTCATAACCTGAAGGTCGTAGGTTCAAATCCTACTCCCGCAACCAGTAAGAACGTACCGCCGCCCCTCGGGGCGGCGTTCTCGTTTGTGCCAAGCGCCAAAATCGCGGCCAAAGCACCAACCAGGGTCACCTCAGTCTCCCCACGCTTGGTTCCAGCCCGCACCTCGATGCGCTCCACCAGGCCGCGAATGGCCTCCATGGCCTCAGCGCGTGTGTCCTCGCATGCGAGTAGGTTCGCGATCCTGGCCACAGCCTTGCTGTAGAGCTCGGCATAATTGGGGTGAAACGCGATGGCGGACGACATGTTGCGACGCGCGAGCCGTGCCTGCAACTCGGCTTTCCGGGCTTCCAGAGAGGTGAGCCGCTCGCGGACTGAGGCTGGGGCGCCATCCCCCGACATGATGAAATCCACGCACCGGTTGATCCCACGCTCCACCTCGGCCAGGTCCTTCTGCAAGGCAGCTTTGTCCGCGCCCTTTTCTGTCTTCAGCCGCGCAAGTTCCGCGTTGAGTTCTGCCGTGAACGTTGAGATCAGGGTCTCATTGCCGATGAGGATGTTGCGTAGACCATTCAGCACGCGGCTCTCAACCTCTGCGGCCGCGATACCGAAGTCGGCCTCGCAGGTGCCTTTCTCGCGGCGTGCCGCGCAATAGTAGCGATCCTTGCGGGCAATGGTCATGTTGCCACCACAGCAGCCGCATTTGATCAGGCCCGTGAGTAAGCGCTTCTTGGTCTGCCGCTTGTTCCCGGCATGGCTGGCATAACGCGTCTTCAGTACCTGCGCCCGTTCCCAGAGGTGCTGGTCAATGATCCGCAGTTCCGGGACCTCTGCTATGACCCACTCCGCCTTGGGATTCAGGCGCGACTGCCGCTTGCCGGTGTCCGGATCCTTGACGAACCGCTGTCTGTTCCAGACCAGTTGCCCGACATACATCTCATTGTTCAGGATGCCATTGCGGCGCTGACGACTGCCGTGGATTGTCCAAGCGTTCCATGCCCCGCCGCGTGGACTGGGAATACCGTCCTTGTTCAACCCAGCCACGATCTTCCGAGCGGATCTACCCGAAACGTATTCCACAAAGATCCGTGTCACCACTTCGGCTTCCACTGGGTCAATCTCACGTTCACCGGTGGCAACTGTGCCATCCGCCAGGAGGCGCCGAACCACCCGATAGCCGTAAGCGTTACCACCACCGGAGAGCCCCTGTTCGACGCGCCCGCGCAAGCCCCGCGCGTCTTCTGTGCAAGATCCTTCAAAAAAAGCGCATTCATCGTGCCCTTCAGGCCGATGTGCAACTCGCTGACGACACCCTCCGAGAGGGTGGTCAATTGGATGTCCGCGTACTGAAGCCGCTTGTAAATTCCGGCAATATCCTCCTGGTCGCGGCTGAGCCGGTCCAACGCCTCAGCGACAACAGTGTCGAAGCGACCATGGCCGGCGTCTCTCAACAGCGCCTGAAGGCCAGGGCGAGCCTTCGTCGAACTGCCACTGATCGCGGCGTCTGTGTAAATCTCAGCAACCGTTCCACCGTCTGCTTTGATCCGGTCTTCACAGCTGCGAACCTGATCTTCGATCGAAGCGGGATTCTGAAGGTCCGTTGAATAGCGCCCGTAAATGGCGGATCTCATTGACCGGCATCCTTTCTGTCTGAGCGGGTACTGTGAGGGGATGCATGGCGCTTGCGCAAGGTTTTGAGCGAGGCCTGCAGTTTGGTCCCCGCGGCGATTTGTTGAGCTTGGATATAATGACGCTCTGTCGTCCGCGGATCGCTATGGCCAAGGATCGGGGCTGCAATCCCGATATGCTTGGGGTCATTCAGCGCCACGAAGGTGACTGCACAATCGCGAAATAGATGCGGGTTGATGGGCTTGCCAAAAGCGCGTTCCGTGACGATGCTGATCCGAGAAAAAACCATCTTCTTGGTCATTGGCTGTCCATAGCGCGTGATCCAGAGCCGATCCGAGACTGCGCCGTCCAGCAGGGAAGGCCGGTGATGCTCCAGATAGAGTTCAAGAAACACATTCAAGACACTGGGCAAGCGCATCTCCACGGGCTTGCGGGCCTTCATCTCTGCCCCGGGAAACCGCAGTTCCCAGCCATCCGTGCGCTTGATCAAATGCCGTCCGATCTCAATGCTGGTCAGGTTGCGTAGACGCATTGTGGGGCAACTGATCAAAAGGCCGATCATCAGGGCATCGCGATACGCGGTGGCGACATACCGTTCGGGCGGGTTCCGCTCAATCGCCTGCATCCGATTGATCGCCCAAACAAGGATCTCACTTGCTGGGCGCAGGCGGGTGTGTTTGTCCCGGCTGTCTCGAACGGTTGTCTCGAGTTTACGCACGATGCGGCGCATCCAGCCCCAGTCGTCTTCGGGGGCTAAGTGTCTGACGTCAGCGCCCATGGGACAGTTTAGGCATATTGCGGAACGGAGGGT
>CALGTJ010000453.1 GCA_937901435.1 uncultured Rhodobacter sp.
CTGCCCTCCGAAGGCAGAGGCCAGAGGTTCGAATCCTCTACGGTCCGCCACTACCCTGTATCACCAAATCTTAATAAGTCTCAAATAACCATATAAAAATGGGCTTTTGTGACCTTTCTTGTGTCACGGCGTTCCGTCCGGCCAAGTATCAGACAATCCGGATGGGCCTCAGGTGATACTTACGGTGCAGGTACAGAACCTTCTCGACTATCTCGGTAGGTATTTGATTGGCCGGGTTCTTCGGGATTGGCTTGGCATTAATCAGGACAGCCTCACCATACTTTTGATAGGAATTCCGCCATCGATAAAAGCGGGACCTGCCAACTCCAAACTACCGGAGAGTCGTGCGTGCATTGCCGATCTATTTAGCATGTTTGAGCACTCTAACCTTTCGTTGTATATTGCGTTCTTCGTTCGTATTAAAACTTTTTCCACCCAAATTAGGAATTTACAGAAAGTGTACCGAGATCCTGTACATATCTACATAATTTACTGCTGGTTTAGGATCAGCTTGGTTTCCATTGGGAAAATAAATCCCAAGCTGGTGCTGGAATGTTAAAAAGTTTTCATGTTTGGCAGTCAGCCATTTTTTCGCTGATAGTTGAGCCAATATGACAAGTGATTTTGGCAAGTTTCTTTTTAATTACATCTTTTGTTTTTATTGACAGAGCCCGAAATTAATTTAATTGTAAGCTCAAGACGCTTAAGCTCGGCAGACCCTACGCTGGTTTATATCTTTTTCTGATTGTAGGGCTTTAACAGGGGATAGAGGCGTTATGATTTTTATTAAGGATTGGGAGTGAAGTATGACTAGTCGATTAAAAAAACACATAACTGGAGCAAGTTCAACGTTGCTCGTCCTCAGTGTCGGTCTGTGCATTGCCGGCCCAGTATATGCCTATCAGGGTGCGCCGATGCTTGATGCAGCGGTAAGTTCTGGCGCGTTACCAGCGGTTGATGATCGTCTGCCGTCTGAACCGTTAGTGCAGGATGTGACTGACGCAATCGGCACTTACGGTGGAACATTGCGCCGTGGTTTTCTTGGACCCTCGGATCACAATAATTATACACGTGTTGTTTATGACGCGCTGGTACGCCATGCACCCGATGGCGGAAAGGTTGTTCCGCACGTAGCTAAGGGATGGACGTCCAATGAAGACTTTTCCCAGTGGACAATAAATCTGCGGGCAGGCATGAAGTGGTCTGACGGTGCACCCTTAACCGCTGACGACATCATGTTCTGGTATGAATCGATCCTCGGCAACGCTGAGCTGATACCGTCAACACCTCTCTGGATGCAGAATTCGGACGGGTCGGTGGCCAAAGTAGAAAAAATGAGTAGCACTGCCGTTCGCTGGTCATTTGATCAGCCAAACACTGCATTCCTTCTGGCGCTTGCTGGGCAGGATGGGGCCGATAAATCGATCCAAAATCTTGTGTTTGCGCCAGGTCACTATCTGAAACAGTTCCACCCTGATTTCACAAATGAGGCAGATTTGGATGCCAAGGTCAGCGCCGCTGGTTTTGACGTTTGGACACAATTGTTTTCAGTAGAAGCGCTACCGCACCTCAGTGGCAATCGCCCAAGTACTGCAGCATGGGTTCCTGCAAATGGCTCTACCGTTGCTGACGATACTTTTGTGATTGAACGCAATCCTTACTATTTTGCAGTCGATGCCAAGGGTAATCAACTGCCCTATATCGATAACGTCAAGTTCAAATTCTTTGCTGACAAGGAAACACTAAATCTTGCAGCAGTCGGCGGACAGATAGATATGCAAGGCCGTCACCTGGCGATGAGTAATTTTCCAGTTTTGATGGAAAATTCTGACAAGGGCGGTTATCGTGTGATTACCTATCCGACATTTGGTGGCTCTGATGCGGTGATCGTATTCAACCAGACCTATACAAATGATGAAGCGATTGGTGATATCCTCCGCAACAAGGACTTCCGGATTGCGCTTTCGCATTCGATCGATCGTGATGCCATTAAAGAACTGGCGTTCTTGGGTATTGGTGAAGCCCGTCAGGGTGTTCCGGCACCATTCCATCCGTTCTATCCGGGTGACGAATACGCGTTTAAATACACGCAGATGGATACAACGATTTCCAATGATCTGCTAGATGGCATTGGCCTGACGGAGCGCGACGGTGACGGATACCGCCTGTTACCAAATGGCGATCGCCTAGACATTGAAATCAGCGTTGTGCCTGCATTTGCAAGCTGGGCTGATATTGGCCAGCTTGTGGTGGAGGACTGGGCGGAGGTCGGTGTACGTGCGCACATCGAACTGCGAGAGCGGACACCGCATTTTGCGATGCGGGCGTCCAATGATCTCCAAGTGGAAATCTGGAATGAAGACACAACTGGATTTCCGTTCAGCGGGCAGCCAAACTTTGATCCTCGCAGCCAACCGAGCCTGACGCTGGCACCTTTGGTAGGCAAGTATATGCGCTCGGGGGGCAATGAAGGTATGGCGCCAACCCCGGAACTTCAGCGGATTATGGACATTATCGACGAAGCCAAACTTTCGGGACGTGACCGTCAGGTTGAACTGGCTCAGGAGTTATTCAAGATCTGGGCCGATAACGTCTGGGAAATCGGCACCGTTGGCCTGACACCGATGGTTCAGGGCGTCGTAGTGGTCAATGCCGACCTGCGTAATGTCTCAGAAGTTGCTGGCAACGATTGGCCACTGCGAACACCAGGTAACACTCGTCCTGAGCAGTTCTATTACGCCAAGTAAAAAGGCACGAAATAAGGTCTGGCACTGCTTTTGTAGATGGTGCCAGACCTAATAAAACCCACTCCAAAAATTTGACTTTTTTACACAGGAGTGGCAAAAACTCCGGGCAGAATATTCCTTGAGAGGGATCATGCGATGTTAGCATTCATCCTTAAGCGACTGATGACCCTTCCGCTGCTTATGTTTATCTTCTCGGTACTGGCTTTCATCCTGATACAGGCCCCACCGGGCGATTTTGTCACCAGCTATGTGGCGGAACTTGCCGCGTCTGGATCGTCTGTAGACCAACTCCAGATCGATGCGCTTCGTCAGCTATATGGCCTGGATCAACCCGCCTACATGCAGTATTTTAAGTGGATTTGGCGGATGTTGCATGGTGATTTGGGGATATCTCTCGACTTTCAGAAACCGATCTCGGAACTTATCGGCCAGCGTTTATTGCTGACCGTCTTGCTGGGAGTGGCGACGCTTATATTCACATTTGCGGTTGCCTTGCCAATCGGAATTTTCTCAGCCACACGACAGTATTCATTTCTTGATTATTTCTTTACCGTGTTCAATTATGTTGGTGTTGCGACCCCTACATTTATGACTGCCCTGATCCTAATGTGGCTGGCATTTTCGCAATTTGGTATCACGATTACTGGGCTGTTTTCGCCCGAGTTTGCCGACGAAAGCTGGAGCTGGGCCAGAGTTATTGATCTGAGTAAACATATCTGGCTGCCTATGGTCATATTAGGACTGGATGGTACCGCGCGTCTGGCACGAATTCTACGCGCCAATCTGCTGGATGAACTGAACAAACCCTATATGGAAATGGCCCGGGCCAAGGGCATGCCAGAATGGCGGCTTGTGCTGAAGTATCCAGTGCGGCTGGCGTTGAACCCGCTGGTTTCCAGCCTGGGCTGGTATCTTCCACTGATATTCTCGGGCAGTCTGATTGTGGCCACGGTGCTAAACCTGCCAACCATCGGCCCGCTGCTGCTGCGATCCCTGATTTCGCAAGACATGTTTCTGGCGGGAACAATTGTATTGACCTATTTCGGTCTGGCAGTCATCGGAACGCTGTTATCGGATATCCTGCTGGCTTGGCTTGATCCGCGCATCCGCATGGAGGAAGCGTGACATGAGCACCGCAACCACTGATCCCGAGGAACTGGTGGATTTCGATGATGCCGTATTGGTAGCCCCAAACTGGAAACTTGTATGGTGGCGTTTTAAAAAGCACCGACTGGCGTTTTATTCGGGTTTTATCGTGATCCTGATCGTGATCATTGCTGCATTCCCCGGTTTTTTCAGTACCCAAGATCCGTATGAAAGCGCCACGCGCGGTTCATTCATGCCGCCGCAGGGCATTCATATATGGGATAAAGGACCTGCATTTTACGCCTATGCAGCGATAGGCAAACGCAACCAGACAACCCTAAAAATGGAATGGGTAGTGGATGAGGAAACTAAAGTTCCGCTGCGCCTTTTTGGGCGCGGATACGAATGGGAAGTTTTGGGCCTTTTCAAATCCAACATCCACCTGCTAGCGTTGAGGAACCCGGATGTAGACAAACCAATCCACCTTTTGGGCACCGATCGGCTGGGGCGTGATCAGTGGTCGCGGGTTTTATATGGTACACAAGTGTCTCTTTCGATTGGCTTGCTAGCGGTGTTCCTGTCCACTGTGATAGGGATATTTTTAGGTGGCATTTCGGGGTATTTCGGTGGGCTGACGGACATGATTATTCAACGGATGATTGAATTGCTACAATCCATCCCGCCGATCCCGATCTGGCTAGCACTGTCGGCGTCATTACCGCGTACCTGGTCGGTCACGCAGGGCTATATTGCGATCACCGCCATTCTGGCACTTATCACCTGGACGGGGCTGGCACGCGAAGTGCGAGGCCGTTTTCTGGTACTGCGCGAAGAAGATTTCGTTGTTGCGGCCAAAATGTCAGGTTGCAGTCGGATGCGTATCGTTTTCCGCCATATGGTGCCGACGCTTAGTAGTCATATTATAGCAGCGGTGACACTTGCGATCCCGGTGATGATTATCAACGAAACTTTTCTTAGTTTCCTTGGGCTTGGTCTGCGTCCACCCGCCATCAGTTGGGGGGTTCTGTTGCAAGAGGCGCAAAACTTGCAATCGGTGGCGCTCGCACCCTGGCTAATGTTGCCTGGCGTCGCTGTTATTGTCACTGTCATAGCTCTTAATATTTTAGGGGACGGACTGCGTGATGCGGCCGACCCTTACCATTGAGCGCTGTCAGCTCGGATCGGAGTCCTTTGTGAACAATGAAACTATCCTGTCGGTTAAAGGTCTGAAGACCGAGTTTGTTCTGGATGAAGGCACGGCCAAGGCCGTGGACGGAGTATCATTTAAGGTTGATCGTGGTCAAGTCGTCGGCATTGTTGGCGAAAGTGGATGTGGCAAGAGCGTGACGATCAAGTCCATCATGGGGATCATTCAAAAGCCTGGCAAAATAGTAGAAGGTAGAATTTTCTTTCGCCTGAAACAAAACGAAGAGCTGGTGGATTTACGTAGCTATGACAGTCGGGGTGAGGAGATGCGTAATATTCGCGGCAATGATATTGCCCTGATCCCGCAAGAACCAATGGCCGCCCTCAGCCCGGTTCATACCATTGGCAATCAACTTGTTGAAGCGATCCGCTTGCACCGTAATATCAGCAAAAAAGAGGCTGAAAAAGTCGCAGTTGAACGGATGCGACAGGTGGGTATGCCAAGCCCAGAGGAACGCATGAGTGTCTATTCATGGCAGTTAAGTGGCGGTTTACGCCAGCGCGTGATGATTGCGATGGCGCTGATGTGTAATCCGCGTTTGCTGATTGCAGATGAGCCTACAACTGCAATTGACGTAACCACGCAGGCGCAGGTTCTCAGCCTACTGCGCGAATTGCAAAGCGCTCAGGAGCTGGCGATGATTTTCATCACCCATGACCTTGGAGTTGTGGCACAAATTGCCGATTATGTGGTGGTAATGTATTTGGGTAAAGTTGTGGAAAAGGGGCCGGTCGACGATATTTTCCACAGCCCCGGCCATCCCTATACCAAGGCTTTGCTGGCTTCGATCCCAACGATCCACACCCCCGCACGCGAAGAGTTGCCAACCATCGGTGGTTCGTTACCTCATCCGTTCAACCGACCTATGGGTTGCCCGTTTCATCCACGCTGCGCCGCTTTTATCCCCGGAACATGTGATAAAATTCCGCCGACCCTGACCAAGATAAGCTCTCAGCATTCGGTAAGTTGTTTTTTGCATTCTGAAAATTTGGTGGATACGCAATGACAGATAATTCGCGTTCCAATGAGCAGTTATTGCTATTGGAGGTCAAAGGGCTGACTAAGTTTTTCCCTATCCGCAGTAAAGGATTGCGTCGTAAAGTAATTGGCCAGGCTCGGGCCGTTGATGATGTCAGTTTTAACATATTTGAAGGCGAAACCTTAGGGTTAGTCGGTGAAAGTGGATGTGGTAAGACTACGACTGCTCGCTGCATTGTGCGTGCGCTGGACCCGACAAGTGGCGAAATTTTATTCAGCCATTCTGATCGAGAAACTGTGGATATTGCTGCCCTGAGTGACCGAGAAATGTTTCCGCTCCGCCGTGATGTTCAGATGATCTTTCAGGATCCGTATGCCTCGCTCAACCCGCGTATGAACATTCTGGATATCATCGGTGAATCGCTGCTGGTTATCGGTGGTATGAAAGACCGAACCAAACGCAGCAAGCGGGTTGCTGAATTATTGAAACTGGTCGGGTTACGTCCTGAATATATGCAAAGGTTTCCCCATGCGTTCAGCGGTGGTCAACGCCAGCGTATCGTCATAGCGCGTGCGCTGGCGCTTAAACCGCGCCTTGTTGTTGCTGACGAACCGGTGTCGGCGCTTGACGTATCAGTTCAGGCGCAGGTTCTAAACCTGATGTTGAAACTTCAGCAAGAATTAAACCTGACATATCTGTTTGTCGCCCATGATCTAAGCGTTGTGAAACATTTCTGCGACCGGGTAGCGGTGATGTATTTGGGTAAAATCGTTGAACTGGCATTAACAACATCTCTGTTCGAAGGACCTATGCACCCGTACACCAAGGCCCTTATGGGTGCTGTGCCTGAGGCTGACCCACGGCGTAAGGCTGCAATGGTTCCGCTGATTGGGGAAGTCCCAAGCCCTGTAAGCCCGCCCTCTGGGTGTCATTTTCACCCACGTTGTCCTCACGTCACAGAATTGTGCAAAACAACCATGCCAGCGCTGGAGGAAATTAGGCTAGGGCAATTTGTGCGCTGTCACCGCGCGGCAGAACTGGCCGCTGGCTAAAACGTTATTTGGCTTTTTTAGTCGGTCCTGTAAAATGAAAACAGCTCTGTAGCTGACTAATGGCGAAGTGCAGCAATGACGCCGCGCAATTCAGCCAACCCGCACATGCGTCCGGTTAGGTGATAGCCTGGAAAGGCCTGCCGTTTAAAGTCGTCTAGCAGTTCGTGCCCGTGATCTGGACGGAATGGTATATCCGCGTCCATTCGGCCAACCATAAGGCGGCGTGCTTCCTCGTTCAGCAGAACCTTGACTAACTCCACCATATCCGTGTCACCATTGAGGTGCGCCACCTCCTGAAAAGAGCCGTCTGGTTCCCGCTTGACATTACGCAAATGTGCAAAATGGATACGATCAGCGAACTGGCGCGCAATTGCAGGCAAGTCGTTTTCGGGATTAGCTCCCAATGAACCGCTACACAAGGTCAGACCGTTGGCTAAACAATCCTGTTGAGCCAGAATCCAGGCAATATCTTCTTCGTTGCTTACAACTCTGGGCAGACCTAGAATATCGCGTGGAGGATCGTCAGGATGTACACACATGCGCATACCCAATTCGTCTGCTGTAGGAATGACTTCCGCAAGAAAGCGGGCGAAATTGGCGCGCAGATCCGCCCGACTGATACCTTGGTATTTGCCCAGAGCCTTTTGTAACCCGTCGATTGAGTAACGCGTATAGGCACCAGGCAACCCTGCCATAATGCTGGCCAGTAATTTGCTGCGATCTTCTTGGGTCGAACTGGAAAACCATTTTTCCCCTGCAGCGCAAACGTCAGGCGTATAATCGTTTTCGGCGTTCTTGCGCCCCAATATATGGATTTCAAAAGCGGCCATATGAGGGGCAGAAAACTGGAGCGCCGTGCCACCACCCGGCACAGGCACGTCAAGCTGGGTTCTGGTCCAATCCAATAGCGGCATGAAGTTGTAACACACCGCCATTACACCGCATTCAGCTAGATTGCGTAGTGATTGGCGGTAGTTGCCGAACACCCTGCCCAGATCACCTGATCCGCGTTTAATATTCTCGTGAACCGGCAGGCTCTCGGTTACAATCCAGTTAAGGCCAAGGTCGGGACGCTTCCCTATCAAGGCTTGACGAGCGCGAATGTCATTGACAGTCCAAACCTCACCATAAGGGATTTCGTGCAGCGCTGTCACGATGCCGCTGGCACGGGTCTGGGCCACTTCAGGCAATGTGATCGTATCCAGCGGACCATACCAGCGCCAGCTTTCTATCATTGATATAATTCCTTAGCACAGGCCTGCGCGCCGTGCTCGATCAAGCGTGAAAACGCCTTGAGCAACGCGTTTTGAAACAATGGATTTGTCGCCAGAGACTCTGGGAATACCTCGCGGAGTGACAGTATGGCATCCACCTTTGCCGCCGCGTCCACCCCAGAATCACTTAGGGATTTCAACAGTTCCGCCAGCGGGTCCTGAACATCTATTGCTTGCCCGGATTCATCCACTGCCCCGACGTAGCGCATCCATGCCGCCACCGCCAAAACCAGTCCCGGACTTGCGCGCTTAGCGGCCAAATTTTCCTCAATTATTCCCAGAATTCGCTGTGGAAGCTTCTGAGATCCATCCATCGCAATTTGCCAGGTCAGATGCCGGATAGCCGGATTGGAATAGCGTTCAAACAATGCCTGCGCATAGTCTTGCAAGTTTACCCCCTCGGGCGGCTTAAGGCCAGGGATGATTTCCGCTGACCAAAGACGCTGGCAGTACCGGCCAAAGTCGGGGTTGGAAACCGTGTCAAATATGCTCTCATACCCGGCGAGATATCCCATATAAGCCAGTGAAGAATGGGTGCCGTTGAGACATCGTAGTTTCATATGCTCAAATGCCATAACATCGTCCACCATCTGTGCGCCTGCAGCCGCAAAATCGGGGCGCTCTTCATTCACAAAATCATCTTCGATCACCCATTGGCGAAACGGTTCGTGAATAACTGGTGAGCAGTCCAGATAGCCGGACTTGTTGGCTAGTGTTACGATGTCTTCAGGGCTGGTGGCTGGCACGATCCGATCAACCATCGTTGAGGGAAACGCGCCATTTTGCGAAATCCAGTCTGCCAGTTCAGGATTTATCATACCGGCCAATTCCAACACAACACTGCGCACTAAACGGCCATTCTGAGGCAGGTTATCGCAGCATAATACTGTGAATGGAGGCACGCCTGCAGCGCGGCGCATTTGCAGTGCACGTACCAGAAAACCAACCGCAGACTTTGGCAGACTGTGATCGACATCGTGTATGATATCAGCATGTGTGCGATTAAGTGCACCACTGGAAGGTTCGTGGCAGTAACCCTTTTCCGTAATTGTCAAGGACACAATTTTGATGGCGGGGCTAGCCATTGCTTTCAAAACCTCTGTGGGGTTTTCTTGGGCAACAAGAACGTCGTTTAGGACGTTGATAACCTGCGAAACCTCGCCGGTTGGCGCCAGTTCCACAGCTGTATAGGCGAACCCTTGTGGTTTAAGTAAATCCCGCTGATCTGGTCGCATAAGGCTAACGCCAATGATGCCCCAGCCTCCACCAGAATGGGCCATTGCCTCAGCAATATAAATAGCACCGTGTGCGCGATAAAAAGCACCAAGCCCAAGGTGAATAATTCCCGCAGTTGGCTTGCAATCAATGGGTGCCGATAGGCGGGGGAGATCAGACACCATGGAGTGCTACTTTCGTTGTTTGTGTCACAGTTGGTATGCTTTTTTGGCCAGCCCATAGGCCAGATCCTGCGCGACTTCATGTGCTTCATTGAGCGTCAGACGACCGGTTGAAATCAGCGTTGCCAGATAGGCACAATCCACCCGTCGCGAAACATCGTGGCGTGCGGGTATCGAGCAAAATGCTCGTGTATCATCATTAAATCCAACGGTGTTGTAGAACCCTGCGGTTTCGGTTGTGGTTTCTCTGAATCGGCGCATTCCCTCAGCGCTATCATAAAACCACCAGGCTGGGCCAAGACGCAGGGCAGGGTACACGCCCGCCATCGGTACCAGTTCACGCGAGAATGAAGTTTCATCAAGCGTGAACACAATAATTGTCAGATCAGGGTTGGTGCCGAAGGCATCCAGCATAGGCTTAAGAGCATGAACATAATCGATTCGGGTAGGGATATCAAAGCCTGTATCACGGCCATGAATATCTAGGATTGATTTGCAGTGGTTGCGAAATGAACCCGGATGGATTTGCAGAACCAGCCCATCGTCGATGCTCATCCTTGCCATTTCGGTCAACATTTGCCCGCGAAATGCGTCCGCCTCATCTGGTGTCGCACCGCCGGTGCGCAAATTGTTAAACAAAGCAGCGGCCTCGGATTGTGGCATATCCTCGGTACGTGCGCTCGGGTGACCGTGATCGGTGCTGGTGGCGCCGTAAGATTTGAAAAATTCGCGCCGCACCCGATGCGCCTCAAGATAGCCTTCCCAGTTGCTGGTATCGCAGTTTGTCAAAGCGCCCAGTTTTTCAACATTGGTTACAAAGCCTTCAAATTCTGGGTCCACTACATTGTCAGGGCGGTAGGCTGTGACAACTTTGCCCGACCATCCAGATGTCTGGATCATTTTGTGCCAGTGCAGATCATCCAACGGGTTTTCTGTTGTCGATAATGCCTCAATGTTGAACCTCTCAAACAGGGCTCTAGGTCGGAAATCAGGCCGCGTCAGGCAATTGGCGATGTGATCATAGGTCTTGTCGGCAGTGTTTGGACCAAAATGTTCTGTTATGCCAAAAACCGTTTCAAAGGCATGGTCGATCCACATCCGGCTGGGGGTAGCACGCAGCAAATGAAAATTTTCGGCAAACACTCGCCAGATTTTTCGACCATCGGTTTCTGTC
>CALGTJ010000454.1 GCA_937901435.1 uncultured Rhodobacter sp.
GATACCACCCATCCCGATCCCGATCAGACCAAAGGAATTGATCGCGGCGACTTCGGCTCTGTCCCATCCGAAATGCATCTCCAGCGGCACCAGAAAGGCGGACATGCCATTCACAAGGGTGCCCATTGCGATTGCCAACATCAGTGCGGCTGCCAAGACAACGACCCAACGGAAACCCGGTTCGCGGGACGGTTCATGTTCTGTCATCTCAATACACTTTCCTTTTTGGAATTGATGTCAGCACGGGCGTAATGCGCCGTTGTCATATCTGACGATGACAGGAACCTGTCTATCGCTGCATGAGGCAGCTGTCCCGCATCTCGGGAAAAAGGGCACCACGGGGCCGGGACATTTACCGCTGATCGTCAGACAAGACGCGCACGATCAACTCGGCCCGCGTATGCGCGCCTGTTTTATCAAACAGCATAGAGATCTGGTTGCGCACGGTTTTTTCGCTCTTTTTCAGGGTCTGCGCGATATCCCGATTGCCAAGCCCTTTGGCGACCAGAGCCAGAACCTCTTGTTCCGCGCGGGTCAGATCAAAGCCGTCGACACTGGGCGCCTTTGGATGCCCTGCCGGAAGAAACCCGCGAAAGGCCGATTTGAAGTCCTGCCACGCAGGTTCGCTTTCAAGAAGCACGTGATTGGCGCTTTCAAGAGGCACAAATTCAGCGCCGGGTATGATGGCTGCCAGTTTTCGGCCTTCGACGAAAGGGCCCCTCGCATCATCGCGCGCATGCAGCACCAATGTCGGAACCGCAAGTTGGGACGCCAATGCCAAGACATCAATGTTTTGCAGGACTTCAAATGTGAGGGCTGCGATGTCCTGAGATGTCGTCTCCCGTTCAAGGTTCTGCCACCAGGAACGCTGCTCGGCGGTGCCTTCGGGAATGAAAAGATTGGTAAAGACCTGATTGAACGCATTATGATCGCGTCCCCATCCCAATCTGATAAGGTTCGTCAGGGTTTCCGCCTCGATGAGATGCTGCGGGTCTTCCGCTCTGGCGCGAATGCCCTGAGTGTACGCCCCGATCTAAACCAGACGCTCGACCCGTTCGGGATACCGCAAAGCATAAGCAATGGACAACGCGCCCCCCTGAGACATGCCCAGCAATGTAAACGGGTCCTCGATCCCTTCAGTCACAGCCTCCAGGTTGGCAAGCCATGCATCGAAGCTGATATCAGAGACCGCGCGCGTCGAAAGCCCACACCCACGCAGGTCATATCGTACAAGCCGGTTCTGTGACGACAGTTCTGAAATCCAGTGGCGCCAGATCGGGCTTTCGGGATCACGTGAAATATGGGTCAGCCAGTGTGCCGCCCGGACGATGGTCGGACCTTGCCCCATTACAGCCGTCGCAATGCGGGTCCCGTCTTTGGACGTCACAAACCTGATTTCCTGATGGGGATGCAATGCTGTAGTCATGAATCGCAAGGTATCAGGTTTGCACAGCATTTGGCATTTGCAAATCGCGGACAGAGGTTTCAGCGCAGCCTGATCTTGTTCACACGTCGGCAAAAACCCGGTTGGTTGCGATTTGACCAACGCGGAACGGGTTGTTCCATGAGTGTCCGCAAACCGGCAAACCCGCGTTGGATTAGCAGATTTAGACAAAGTGCGGTACTGCTGGTGACGGGCAATGGCATATGACGTCTGGCCAGCCCAGCATTATGACGTGGCAAAGGGTGACTGAAATTGAAAACCAAACTTTCCGAAGTGCTCTATATTCAAAAGCCAATTCTTTCCGCTCCGATGGGCGGGGCTGCCGGACCAGAGCTGGTTGCGGCCGTGTGTAACGCGGGTGGGTTTGGGGTCATCCCATTGTGGGGAAAACCTGTCGATCAGGTCCATCACGGCATTGATCGACTGCGCGCGCTGACCAGCCGCAACTTTGCCGTGAACCTCAACCTGTCGTTTCCCTACCAAGACCAACTTGACGCCTGCATTGAACAACAAGTGTTTGCCGTATCGCTGTTCTGGGGCATGGAGCCTGCCGCCATCAAGACCGCCAAAGCAGGCGGGCTGATCGTGATGGTCAGCGTCGGATCAGCCGAAGAGGCCCGGATCGCGGCGGACGCGGGCGCTGATATCATCGTCGCGCAGGGCTGGGAAGCGGGTGGTCATGTCTGGGGGCAGGTGGCGACCATGGCGCTGGTTCCGGCGGTTGTCGACGCGGTCGACGTGCCGGTGATTGCCGCCGGTGGCATTGCGGACGGGCGTGGTCTTGCCGCGGCGCTGATGCTGGGGGCCTCCGGTGTGTGGATTGGCACCCGCTTTCTGGCCAGCACAGAGGCGACAATCCATGAAACCTATCAACGCAGTGTTCTTGAGGCATCCGAAGATCAGACAGGGTGGTACCGCGACCTTTATGATGTGGGGTGGCCGGATGCGCCACACCGCACATTGTCCAACTCGACCTCTCGAATATGGGAAAGTGCTGGCTCTCCAACTGCCGGGGTGCGCCCTGATGAAGACGGGGCTATCGGGCACCGTCCGACGGGTGAGCCTGTCATGAGATATCAAAGTTACACGCCGCTTCCGGGCACGACAGGCAATGTCGAGGCAATGTCGCTTTGGGCAGGGCAGGGCGTCTCTCTCGTTCGCAAAACAATGCCGGCCGCCCAGATCGTTGATGAAATTTATCAAGAGGCAATTGCTGTGATGTCGCAGCGCCAACAGGACCTTTTTGACAGGTAGGACCTGAAAATGATGACCGGGCGGGTCTTTTTTGCTATCATCTCTCTGCCTTGCGCCAGTACAGGTCAGACTTATTCCGGATGCGCGGTATGCTTGACGTTGACGAAGACATAACCAATGTCGAACGGCTCAGAGAGCTGATGCCGACCGAAGGGTTCACGAATACCTTTCTGAAGGTCGCAGACCGCCTCAATCCGGTGGCCGAACGCTTTATCGCGGCAGCCCCCTTTGTCATCATATCCACGAAAGCCTCGGACGGATTGATCGATGTGTCGCCCAAAGGCGATCCGGCAGGTTTTGTAGAAGTTTATGACAACAAGACGCTTATCATCCCTGACCGCTTGGGAAATCACCGGGCTGACGGGTTTCTGAATCTTCTGCAGGACCCGAACGTCGCTTTGCTGTTTGTTGTGCCGGGCCATGCAGACACGCTTCGGATCGCGGGAAAAGCACGTATCGTCAAGGACAGGGCGATCAGTGAAAGACACGCGATCAATGGGCGCGCGCCGCTGCTCGCGCTTGTCGTCGAGGTTCAAGAGGTCTTTATGCATTGCTCGAAGGCCTTTATCCGGTCCCGTCTGTGGCAGCCCGACCATTGGCCAGCCCGTAAATCCGCACCGACGCTGGCAGAATGGGTCATTGAAACCGTCGATAGAGAGCAGACTTTGGATGACGTGAAAGAGGATCATTCGGATGATGAGAAAAGGCGGTTGTACTGACGCCATCCAGACTTGGTCGTTTGAAAGAGGTGACCCGCGACATCAGCCCAAAAGGAGCGTTCATGTCATTTCAACTGTCCGGAAGCGGACCGGAAATCTACGAAAACACGATGGTGCCACTGTGGTTTGGGCGATGGGCAGACGCATTGTTATCCCTCGTGTCGCTGCAACCCGGAGAAACCGTGTTGGATGTGGCATGCGGAACGGGCGTGACCACGCGTCTGGCCAAGCGCCACGTTAGCACCGGGCACGTGACCGGGCATGTGACGGGCCAAGTTACGGGCCAAGTTACGGGCCAAGTTACGGGGCTGGACATCAATGCCGCAATGCTTGCCAAAGCGCGCGAGATGGCCAACGGCATGGACATCACCTGGATGGAAAGCGACGTGGTTGAAACAGGCCTGCCGCCAGACAGCTTTGACGCCATCATTTCGCAACACGGCTATCATTATTTCCCCGACAAACCTGCCGCTCTGAAAGAGTTTCACCGCATTCTCGCACCTTCAGGGCGCATCGCACTGTCCATATGGGATGGCCACAGCGCCTATACCAAAGCCCTCTGCGCCGCAGTCGAAAAAGCAATCTCGCCCGATGTGGCCCAGAAACAGCGCAGCCAGCGCGAGACACCATCAGCAGATCAGTTGATGGCACAGGTTGCCAAAGCCGGGTTTCAAGACGTCGCCGTCACCCGTCAAGTCCTGTCGATCAAAATCCCTCTGGCCACAGAATTCGTTCCTCTACATCTGGGATCAATGCCCATCGCCGGTGCCTTTCACCAACTTTCTGATCAAGACAAGCACGCTCTCATTGAGGATGTGGCGCAAAGCTTGACGGCTTATGTGAAAGGCGACCATATCGTCTACCCCGATGCCGTAAATGTCGTGACAGGCTTAAGATAGGCGGCGGCTGTCTGACGCCGCGCAACCATATCCGGCTTTTTGCAAAGACCTGCGTACCAGATTGCACAAGATCCGAATGAGGCAATTTTTGCTCTTTCATGGCCGCAAAAATATTTGGTTCGTAAGTTTTGCGCGACGTTGCTGTCTTGCTCGACTCGCGAACACATTGCGCCAACCTCGCATACTACAAAAATACGAACAAAACACAGAACTGGACGGGCGGGCTAAGGGAAAAAATTGCCATTGCGTCGCGGCATTTGGTCTACCACGACTAAAAACGGGTTCAGATGTGCAGGAGGCGGAAGGAATGGATCCTCTGGCATGAAGACCCGCAGTTGGGTAAACGTCGAGAATACAGAGAAAACCGCATCATTCCGCACCCTGTCGTATGTCTATTGCGCCTACGATGGATTGGATGGGGTGTTTCATAGTTTCAAAAAGTTAGTGGGCGCTGTGTGCATTTTGTGTGGAACATGAAATCGCCTTCTGGCGCGCTGTGACCTACGTTTAGCGGTTCAACCGATCTGCTCCAAATGCGGCTCGTTTGAATGGGCAAGTCTCACAATTCCCCTTTGGACCCCAAAAAAGGTGGTCTCTAACTTCACCAGAAGTCCGAGACTGCCTTTTCTGCTGTATGACTGAAAAACGCTGGATCCAAGTGGTGAGTTCCCTTCTCCAGAGGTGTCCGCATGTCACCACGCGGGCCTGCGATCCGATACAAAACCGTCTTGCAGATGACATGCGGTTGTAACAATGAAACCTTACGAAAAAATCATTCGGATGAATTGAGCCATGATCAAAGACCAATGGCGCGAGATTCGCGCTGCTATCAAACAGGATATTGAGAACGGCATGCTTGAGCCTGGGGCAAAGCTACCCACTGAACCAGAACTGGCCCGGGCGTATTCTGCCGGGCGCCATTCGGTTCGGCGTGCCGTGACAGAGCTTGGCAAAGAGGGTCTGCTCAGCGTTGAACAGGGCCGGGGGACCTTTGTACAGGCTCGCCCGCGGCTGAAATACGCGATCGGTGCGCGCACCCGAATGCGGCGCAATATGAAGGCGCAGGGTATGGATGTGTCTAGCGAAATGCTGGCGACCGCCACTCTGTCGGCTTCGGATCGGATCGCTGACGCTTTGGCCATCAGTCCGGGCGCGGACGTGATCTCGACCCGCAGGCGGTCTTTTGTGGACGGCGTCCCTGTGTCGTTCGGCACTCTTTACCACGATGCGCTGAGATTTCCAGAGTTTCCCGCGCGCCGCGAAGCCTTGGGGTCGGTCAGCGCCGTCTATGCCTCTTTCGGTATCGCCGATTACAAACGCCTCAGCACCCAGATCCATGCCCGTGCGGCGCGTACCGAGGAGGCGCAGCTTTTGAGCCAACACCCTGACATGCCTGTGCTGGTTTTGCAGGCCATCGACGCAGAATTGTACGGGACGCCGATTGCCTACACCGAGGTGATCTTGTCCGCCGCCCGCGTCACTTTTGATATTTCCGATTTGAAGGACAGCGTATGACAACCATGCCCAAAGCCTTGCCCGGATGGGGCCATGATGCGCTTTTGTCGACATTGGCGCGCGCCGATGCCGCACGGCTAAAGGCCTTTGCCGAGCCGTTGATCCACGACCTGCCTGAGATCGAGGTGCAGGAAAATCGCACGGGACTTGTAATGCTGCCGATGCGCGACACGGCGCAGGGCACGCATTTCCATCTGGGCGAGGTCTTGATGAGCGAGGCGCGCATCACAGGCGGCGGTCAGGAAGGGTACGGCATGCGCCGGGGCCGCGATCTGGAGGCAGCGATGGCTATGGCGCTTGTCGATTTGGCCGTGGCTTTGGGTGTCAGGCAGAATGCCTGTGCCGATTTTGTTGAAGCCGAGGCAAAGGCGCAGGCTGATGCGGATCGCGAAACGCTGTGCCGCGTCGAGGCAACCCGTGTGGATATGGAGACTTTTTGATGACAGTTCATCCCACCCCTTCGGAATTTGAAGCCCGCACCAACGCCACTTATGGCGCCCTCATGTGGGCGCTGTCGCGACCCGGATTGCCGCGCGACTTGCCCGCGCCGGGTCAGGCCGGGATTGTTGAGGCATTGCTGGACCGCGAATGCAGCGTCTATTGCGCTGACCCGGAGCTGGCGCAGATCGCCGCGCGCACCGGTGCCGCTTTGGTGCCGCGTGAGACAGCCGATCACCTGTTCTTTGAGGCGTTGCCAAATGTGGATGTCTTGAAACAGATCGCTTTGGGGTCTGATCTTTATCCCGAAACGGGCGCCACGCTGGTTTGCACAGCAACGCTGGGGCAGGGGCCGCATCTGGGCCTGAGCGGGCCGGGCTGCAACGGTGCGGTCGACATCCAAGTGGGTGGTTTGCCAGATGGCTTCTGGCAAGCCCGCGCCAACCTCATGCGATATCCGATGGGGTTTGAACTGTTTCTAATGCATGGGGCCCGTGTCATCGGCGTCCCGCGCTCAACCCATGTGGAGGTCCTCTGATGGCCTATGTCGCAAAGCGGGGCGGTGAGCGCGCCATTGAACAATCCGAGCGGCTTTTTCGCGCCGAGATGGGGGGCATCACCCCGGACCGTGTGGCCGAGCTGCGGGCCGCCCTGCCATACCTTGTCGACCGTGTGATGGGTGAGGCGTCCCTTTACGATGAGGACCTAGCGGCACTGGCGCTCGCTCAGACAGGGGGCGAGCTTTACGAGGCGGTGCTCTTGTTGCGGGCATGGCGCACGACGCAGCCGCGTTTGACGGTGGCCGAACCCGTCACGCAAGACGGGCTGTTCACCCATCGTCGCATTTCGGCGGCTTTCAAGGATATTCCAGGTGGGCAGGTTCTGGGGCCAACGCTGGATTACGCGCACCGGATCCTTGCGACTGACGTTCTGTCTGGCGAGACCTTTGTTCCCACGCCAGTTGATCCCACGCCGAACCCGTCACCTGCGCAGCAACCCTCTGTTGCCGCGTGGCAGGCGGAAAATGGGCTTTTGACTGCGCCAAATACGGACGTGGCCATGGGCAACGACATTCCTGATGTCACGCGCGAACCGCTGCTGTTTCCGGCCAAGCGCGCGCACAGCTTGCAAAGTCTTGCACGTGCCGAAACCGGCGGTGTGCTGGCCTTGGGCTATGCCGCGCAACGGGGCTATGGGCAGGCGCATCCGACGGTGAACGAATTGCGACTGGCCGAGGCCGAGGTGCGGGTGCGCCATCCCCGTGGCACGCAGTTCAGCGCGGGACGGGTGAAAGTCAGTCAGGCCGAGGTCGTGTCAAAGCAAGGCTCGCAGCTTGGGCTGGGATTTGCGGCCACGATGGGGTGGAACGAGGTAAAGGTGATTGCGGCGGCGACCCTTGATCTGAACTCGGACGGGGCGGCCAAAGGCTCTGCCACCGAGGAAGAGTTCTTCCTCTACCACACCGAAGGCGTCGAAAGCTCGGGCTTTTGTATCCATTTCAAGCTGCCTCACTACGTCACCTTCCAATCCAGTCTGGACGCGATGCGCGATGCCAAAGGCAAGCGCGCTGCGGCGGCGACCCCAAGCCAGAAAACCGACAAACAACCGGAGCCCGCAGAATGAGCCTCAAGGCCCTGACCAAAGACTGGGAGCCGATGTCATACGGGTTCCTTGATGCCTCTGCCAAGCGCGAGATCCGGCGAAAGACGCTCAAGGCGATCGCCGTGCCCGGCTGCCAGATCCCCTATGCCAGCCGCGAGGTGCCCATGGCGCGCGGATGGGGCACTGGCGGGCTGCAAGTATCCTGTACGCTGATCAACCCTGCGATGCGGGTGAAGGTGATCGATCAGGGGGCCGATGACAGCGTCAACGCCGCCTCGATCCGCAAGTTTCTGGCGCGCGTTTCGGGCGCGCCGGTCACGACCGACACGCTTGAGGCTGATCTTATTCAGTCGCGTCACCGCATTCCCGAAGAAAAGCTGCGCGAGGATCAGATCCTTGTGCTGCAAGTGCCCAACCCCGAACCGCTGCGCTCTGTGCAGCCCAACATGTCTATCGCGCGCCAGATGCATGCGGATGCGGATTACGGCCGGATGTGGCTGCAATTGTACGAACAAATCGTGCGCTCGGGCCGCGTGATGCAGGGGGCGAGCTATCCCAGCCTTGTCAACGGACGCTTTGTGATGACGCCCTCACCGATCCCGCGTTGGGACGTGCCCAAGATGGATATGGCCGCGCATCTTACGATTCTGTCGGCGGGCCGCGAAAAGCGCCTGCATGCCGTGCCGCCCTATACGCGTGTCGAACCGCTGGTTTTTGATGATATTCCCTACCGGGTTGAAGAACACGGTCACCTGACCTGTACTCGCTCAGGCGCAAGTGGGTTTTTCATGAATGAAATCCCCCAGAACGACGGCAGCTCGAACTATGAAGTGTCCGACAGCGAATTGGGGGTCAAGACGATCCGCTGCCGCGATGGTGAGGCCGCAGATATCGGCGACACATGGTACAAAAGCGGAGAGATGTCATGACCGCGATGACCATGGATGCCCCGCGCTTTGTTGAAACGAAACCGCTTTTGACCGCGCGCAATGTGTCAAAATCCTATGGCGACGTGCAGGCGCTTTGCGATGTGTCTGCGACCGTCTATCCCGGCGAGGTCTTGGGCATTGTTGGCGAAAGTGGGTCGGGCAAATCCACCTTCCTGCGCTGTCTCAACCTCGAGGAAACGCCGGATGCGGGCAGCTATTCGCTCGACCTGCCGGATGTGGACGGCAACCTGTTCGATCTTGACCGCTACGCGCGCCGGATGCTCTGCGCCACGCGCATCGGGATCGTCTATCAGAACCCGCATCTGGGCCTTTTGATGAACCATTCGTCTTCGGGCAATGTGGCGGAACGGCTTTTGGTGGCCGGAGAGCGCCGGTTCGAAGTGTTGCGCGAAAAGGCCCGCAATGCGCTGAATGCGTCCGAGTTTCCGCTGGATCGCATGGATGCGCCGCCGATCGAGCTGTCTGGCGGCATGCAGCAACGGGTGCAACTGGCCAAGGCAATTGCACTGGAACCGGCGCTCTTGCTGCTGGATGAACCCACGACCGGGCTTGATGTCAGCGTGCAAGCGCTGGTGCTGGACACGCTGAAACGCCTGCAACAGGAACGCCGCATCACCATGGTGATTGTCAGCCACGATCTGGGTGTCATCCGCACGTTATCGGACCGCGTTATGGTCATGCGGCGGGGGGCCGTGGTCGAACAAGGGCTTGCCGATCAGGTGTTTCAAGACCCCCAACATGAGTACACACAGCAATTGGTGCACGCAAAACTATGATACCTGAGCATTTTCAATCGACGTGGGAGCCGGTTCGATGGTTCGAAAAGGCGATCCCTCAAGGAGCAGGCGCATGACCCCCCAATTCAATCGTGATGCGCCTGTTCTGGATGTGCGCGGCCTGACCAAAGGCTTTACCATGCACCATCTTGGCACGCAGATGGCGGCCTTTGATGACATATCGTTTCAGCTGCGCGCAGGCGAATTCCTGCTGCTCAAGGGGCGCAACGGGGCTGGCAAATCGACGCTGCTGCGCACGCTTTATCGGTCTTATCTGGCGGACAGCGGCCAGATCCTGTTTCACAGCACACATGGCGTGATTGATCTGGCCCGTGCGGCGGATGTTGATGTCAGTTTTCTGCGCAAAACAGAGATCGGTTTTGTCACGCAGTTTCTGACCGCGCGGCCCCGCGTCAGCGCCGAGGCGTTGGTGGCTGAACCGCTGCGTCTGTCCGGTGTTGCCGCTGATGACGCGCTGGAACAAGCCCGCCATTGGCTCTATGCCTTTGGGGTCAAACGCACGCTTTGGGCGGCTTATCCGACGACATTTTCGGGCGGCGAGCAGCAGAAGGTCAACCTTGCCCGCGCATTGATCCTGCCGCAGAGGTTGCTGTTGCTGGATGAACCGACAGCCTCACTTGATGTCTCGGCCCGCGCGGCACTGATCGACCGGCTGGCCGAATTGAAAGCAAACGGCACCGCGATGATCGGGGTATTCCACCATCCCGGCGACGTCGCGCAGTTGATTGATCGCGAGATTGATCTGACCCCGGATGCCAAGGCCCAAGAGGAGCGTGAAGATGTGGTTGTCTGATATCACCATCGTACTGCCGGACCGGATGATCCGGAACGGCGCCGTCTGTGTCGAAAACGGCCTGATCACAGAGATCGGTGATCGTCCGGTTCAAAGTGGCATAGCCGCATCCGGGCACACCCTGTTCCCCGGCTTTATCGACATGCATGGCGATATGATCGAACAAGAGCTAGAGCCGCGTGCCCGCGTCGATTTTCCTATGGACGTCGCGCTGAACGCGCTTGATGCGCGATTGGCGGCCAGTGGTGTGACAACGGCCTATGCGGCGGTGTCATTTTCGCGTGGGGTCCGCGAGGGCGAACGCCGGTCATTCGATCACACCAGCCGTGTCATTCGCGATTTGCACGCCGCAAAAGTGCAGGCGCGCGTCGATCACCGTATTCATGCGCGCTTTGACATCACATTTGATAACGCGGTGGCCGTGCTGCGTGACTTGTTGGATGCGGGTCATGTGGATCTTGTCTCGCTGATGGATCATACGCCGGGGCAGGGGCAGTACCGCAACC
>CALGTJ010000455.1 GCA_937901435.1 uncultured Rhodobacter sp.
CCTGATCCACCTTAACAGGGCCGCAAAGTGGTCGAAGAACTAGGACCACCTCTAAAAACGGTTTGAACTTGATCGTGGACTGACAAACAGAGCTGTGCTTGGCCGGGCGATTTGAAGCGGGCCATGATCTTTTCTCGGCGCCGCGTCGGTCGATGCGAGCCTTCAGATCTGTTGTTTAAGCCCTTATGCCTGCGGTGGTCGATACTAGGCGCGAGGCTTTTCAAAGCCGCACTATAGCTGCCGAGTTTGTCCGTGATCACCACGCGCGGTCGCCCGTATTGTTTGAATAGCTTGCGAAAAAAGCGTTTCGCTGCGCGAGTGTTGCGCCGAGATTGAACCAGAATATCAAGAACGTCACCATTGCTATCGATCGCGCGCCAAAGCCAGAATCTGCGCCCGCGGATAGGAATGACCACTTCATCAAGGTGCCATTTATCAGATGGCGCAGGCCGATCCCGTCGGATGGGAGCGGCATAACTTGTACCAAATTTTCCAATCCACTTCCGGATCGTCTCATAGCTCACGATGACGCCGCGCGCTGCAAGTAGATCCTCGACATCGCGCAGGCTCAAGGGAAACCGAAAATAAGACCAGATCGCAAATGCAATGATCTCAGGCGGGAAACGGTGGCCTTTGCAGGTGCCGGAAAGTTTGGCTTTTGTCATGTCGGTCGGTACGATTTCAGCGCAGGCCCCGCAAGTTGACGATGCCGGATGAATCACATCTGATGCTTTAAGGAAATCCCCCGCGATTCAGGTTCAAACAGAAATGCTTTAAAGGCGACGGAATGGATCTTGCCGAGGAAAAGCCCAAAAGCGGGTTTGGCGGTCGCTGCGTGCTGCTGGAGAAGCTTGGGGCGATCTTGATAAAGAATTCTTCACCGGCGTCGAGCTCACAACTTACGGCTTGTTTCAGACCTTATCTTTCTTAACCTTGAGGAGCTGCCATGATCGACGCCTATATTTGTGACTACGTCCGAACCCCAATCGGCCGCTTTGGCGGAGCGTTAGCGGGGGTAAGGGCCGACGACCTTGGCGCTATTCCGATCCGCGAATTGATGGCGCGACACGACATCGACTGGGGTCGTGTGGGCGAGGTGTATTTCGGTTGCGCTAACCAGGCTGGCGAGGACAACCGAAACGTCGCTCGCATGTCTGCCCTGCTGGCCGGGCTGCCGGTGGAGGTTCCGGGCACAACGCTGAACCGTCTTTGCGGTTCGGGGATGGATGCCATCATCGCTGCGGCCCGCGCCATCCGCGCGGGCGAAATCGACCTTGCCATTGCTGGTGGGGTGGAAAGCATGTCGCGCGCGCCTTTCGTGATGCCGAAAGCGCAGACCGCTTATTCACGCGCCGCCGAGATTCATGACACCACGATTGGTTGGCGTTTTGTGAACCCGTTGATGAAGACGCAATACGGCATCGACAGCATGCCGGAGACGGCTGAAAACGTGGCGGAAGAGTTCGACGTCACCCGGGCTGATCAGGATGCGTTTGCCTTGCGATCCCAACAGAAGGCTGCAGCGGCGCATATCAGTGGCCGTCTGTCCAAGGAAATCACGCCGGTGTTCATCCCGCAACGAAAGGGTGATCCCTTGCGCGTCGACCGGGATGAACACCCGCGAGAGACTACGTTGGACACGTTGTCAAAGCTCCGTGCTCCGTTTCGAGAGGGTGGCAGTGTCACGGCGGGGAATGCATCGGGGGTCAATGATGGGGGAGCTGCGTTGATCATCGCGTCGGAAACTGCCGTAAAGGTTCATGGGTTGCGACCCTTGGCGCGGTTCATGGGCGCTGCGACTGCTGGTGTGCCGCCCCGCATCATGGGCATTGGTCCAGCGCCTGCGTCGGTCAAACTGATGGATCGCTTGGGTTTGAAAATATCGGAATTCGATACGATTGAGTTGAACGAGGCGTTTGCGTCCCAAGCGATCGCGACGCTGCGCAAACTTGGCATAGCGGATGATGATCCTCGGGTGAATCCCAATGGCGGTGCGATCGCGCTTGGCCATCCTCTGGGCATGTCCGGGGCTCGGGTCACTGGAACGGCGATGTTGGAGTTGGGTGAGACAGGTGGAAAGTACGCCTTGGCGGCCATGTGCATTGGTGTGGGGCAGGGCATCGCGATCGCGCTTGAGCGGACCTGACTCTACGGTTATGCGGACGACTTCAAATGGTCTGGTATCGCACCAACGACTGTTCCGTGCCGGTTACCTTCACCGTTCCGCTGAGTGTGAGCCGAGGGTCAGCAAGTTCGAGAGCCTCCATGTGTCAGGCCAATCCTTTATCACCTCAGCCATCCACTCAGAGATAATCGTGATCCCGACCGCATTGGCATAATACATCGGGCCCCCCCGCCAGCGTGGAAAATCGCAATTTGCCACAGAGATGACGTCTACGTGAGCTGGGCTCTCGACAAATCCGTCTTCGATTGTAAGCGCGCCTGCATTGACTATCACAGCAAGCAGGCCTCGCAACTGTGGATTGTCCTCAATGGTATTTTCGCTGAACTCGGGCACTGTGTTTGTAGAACCGAATGGCGTACCAGTGCCACTGAATGATGCCCAGGCATCGGTGAGCCGTGGTGTTGTTTCCCCAAGTCGGGACACGTTTGTGGAATGTTGATGAAGCGCATTTCGAAGTCTGACGGATACGAATGCATCGGAGCGCCTGGTAAAGACCGGGATGTAGCCAAGGTGCCTGACGATCGCGAGTGAAGTCGCGGCCTCGGTCGGCTCTGCGTGGTCGTCGGTCATGATTTCGACGACTGTCGGGGCAGGGGAGGCACTGAATCCAAGGGCGATTGCAGGTAAATTCTTACTGTCTTGTGGGATAGTTTCCGTGTCCATGTCCCAAGCACTGACGACAGGAATGTCTTTGTCCAGCGTCGTGACTGACGGTGTTTTGGGTTGAGCCAGAATGTAGAGGTCGGGTTGGATTTGGGTGTCATCCTCTGAGCTTGTTAAGAGTCCCAGAGCGGATAACTCGGATTTAAGGCGTTCGGCCAGGTTGCCGTTTCCAATGACAGCGACGTTCGACAGACGTGGGGGTTTTAGACCTGCCAGGGCGGCCGAGCGAGCGGCCTTCCGTTGGGCAAAGAAAACGTGGCGCAGAGAACGCGACTGGTCGGAAACGCGGAGGGCCAGGTGGCGGGCGCGCTCTTGCTGCTGGCCAACTTTGAAATCTGTTTGCGTGGCGAGCTTGACCATTTGCAGGTTTTCAATAGGAGCAACTTCGCCTTTGGCGTTTTCGTGCACCTCGCGCGACTTTCTTGTCCACCAGCCTTGATCTGGCATGCTCAGTGGGCGGATACGAATGGGGTCGGGCGGTGGCCCGAGGTCGTTGGCAAAGGCTGTCAGTGTGGGATCTTCCAGATCAGGCAACACGGCGTCTAGCCCGCCTGCCGCGTAGAAAACCTCTGTCGTGACCGGTCGGCCCGAGGTCGCCATGTCAAGTGCCAGCTCAACGCCGACCAGACGGGGAAGCCGCTGAGTGCCGCCCGCACCTGGTACGATTCCGAGATTGACTTCAGGCAGTGCGAAGCGTGTCCCTGATACGGCGACACGCCACGCGCAACCAAGCGCAATCTCCAGCCCACCACCAAAGACGGAACCATGCAGCGCAGCTATCCAGGGCACAGCACAGTTTTCGATTGCAGTGATGACATCAGGGAGATCCGGAGGCACAGGGCTTGCGTCGAATTCGGTAATGTCGCCACCGGCTACGAAGGTGGGTCCGGCGCAGCGTAGGATCGCTGCACGAGCGGGTAATTTGGAGACCTCGGCCACCGCTGCCGCGAGTCCCTGTCGCACAGCGGCGGAGGTCGCATTGACGGGTGGGTTGTCGATTGTCACCCAGGCCAGACCATTGCGGAGCACCACGGAGACCGGAGGAGTATTCATTGCGTGGGCTTCCTTTAGATGTGCCAATGCGACGGCGGTAGATTCCTTTGCCAGAATAGCCGTAGTCTTGCCGTCGTCTATGCCAGTGGCATTGGCAGCTTTTGCTGATTTATCGGATCCGGTATTCGAAGCAGGGCCAAGAGTGTCAAGGTCGACTGGTCGGATCGAGACCACTGAGCGCGCAAGCGAGCGGATGAAGCGGGCCGACCGCCGCAGT
>CALGTJ010000456.1 GCA_937901435.1 uncultured Rhodobacter sp.
TGACCACGCCTTGACCCATGGTTGAAACGTGATTTCCATGGGCGGCCCAAACACGTTGCCCATGCGGATTTCTGGCATTCCCTTTAGGGACGTAACTACCATAACGTAAAGGGGTAACAGATAATACAAAGAAACCATGATTAGCGTTCCATAGAGGAAAATATTTGCGCGCGAGAAGGTTTTCTTGGGTTTTGGGCCGCGTTGCCCAGAAAGGGTATTTGTTGTTATATCAGCCACGTTTCCGGCCCCCAAATTCGAGATAGGCCCATGGGATCAAGATTATCGCAACAGAGCACAACATCATGGTTTAGGCAGCAAAGCCTTGTCCCAGGTTTTGGGCGCGGAACATGTATTCGATAACGTATTTGGCAGGCACTTCGGATGACAATCCGGGGCCGCCACCGGTCTGTGCAACGACCAAATCATAAAGCTTGATAATTCCAGATGCTATAAGAACAAGAGCCGTGATAAATATAGGGCGCATCATCGGGATAATAACGACGACATAGGTTTTGACGGTGCCAATCCCATCGACTTTGGCGGCCTTCCAAATATCTTCGTCGATACCACGAAGGCCTGCGAGCATAATACACATAATTAGGCCAGTACCTTGCCATAAGCCAGCAATTAACAGACCATAAATCACCGTATTCGGGTCATTTAATGGATTGAATGTGAAGCTTTCCCAACCCCAGTTACGCACCACATTTTGCAATCCAAAATTAGGGTTTAAGATCCATTGCCACACAAGCCCAGTCACGACAAAGGAGAGAGCGAAAGGGTATAGGAAAATTGAGCGAAAAGCGCTTTCGAAGCGAATTTTACGGTCCAAACAGGCTGCAAGGCTGAATCCAAGAACCAACGTCAATATCATCGAACAGCTGCCATAAATCGCTAGGTTTTTGATCGAAATAATCCAGCGATCCGTTTCCCAAAGACGTTCGTATTGATCAAGGCCTACCCATTTTGTTTTGGGCAACATACGCGAGCCGGTGAATGAATATGTGACAGTCCAAGCGGTGCCACCAACAAAGACAACAAGTGCTGTCAAAATCATCGGCAACGAGGCGAGCTTTGACATCCAGTTCTTAAACAATCGGCTTGGCCGCTTAGCGTGCTGAACCGATGGTTCCGAAGACACAGTCATCATGAAGGTTCCAAATTAATGAGTTTACTTAAGTTTGGCTCGGCAACCAATGCTGCCGAGCCGGATTAAAAGATCGCTTAGTCAGCGTCTTGGATCAATTGTGCATAAGCTGCTTGTGCGTCTGCCGCAGACATGTCGCTTGTCCAGAACTGCGCCATCAAATCTTCAATTTGAAGTGTCGTGTCCTGAGAGAATGTGATGTCGCCAGATGGAAGAACACCACCATCAGCCAAGATGCCAAGACCTTTTTGCATACAACCGTTTGCAGAAGACATGTCAATGTCACCACGCACAGGCAAGGAGCCCTTAGCAAGGTTAAATGACACCTGAGCTTCGGGTGAAATCAGCATTGCAGCAAGCTCTTTTTGAGCAGCTGTAATTTCAGCGCTTTCGTTCACAGGGAAATAGAATGCATCACCACCTGTATCCAATACAGCGTTAAGTCCAAGCCCTGGCAAACAGGAATAATCTTGACCTTCTACTTGCTTAGCAACAGCGAATTCACCCTGAGCCCAATCGCCCATGATTTGCGCACCAGCTTGTCCAGTAATTACCATGTTTGTCGCTTGGTTCCAGTCTTGAACATTAGACTCACTTGCCAATGAACGCGCACTTGCCACAGCTTCAAAAGCAGCTGTATATTCTGCACCGCGTGCCACATCAGCATTTTTGTCCACATTCACAGCACTCCAAGCATCAAGACCTGCAACCGCAAGCGTAATCGCACCAAAAGCGATATTCTGCTGCCAGCCCTGCTGGCCCATCGCCAATGGAAGAGTACCAGCTGCCTCTAAAGCACCAGCAGACGCCACGAAAGCATTCCAATCTGCAGGAACATCTAGACCAGCTTTTTCGTAAGCAGCATGGGACAACCAGATCCACTGCGCAGAGTGGATGTTGACTGGCACACAGTAAATCTTGCCCTCAAGCGTACATGCGTCAAGCAGTGAAGACGGATTGACGATGTCAGCCCATCCGCCTGCCTCTGCAACATCAGTTAGATCAAGAAGCAAACCTGCTTCGATCAACTCTTGTGCTTGGCGCCCGTGGTTCAACTGTGTCGCAGCCATCGGGTCACCGCCCAAAATGCGAGAGATAATAATTGGGCGTGCTGTTCCACCAGAACCGGCTATTGCGCCATCAACCCATGTATTACCAGTAGCGTTCCAAGCGTCTGCAAATTTTGAAACTGCTGCAGCTTCACCGCCAGATGTCCACCAATGGGTGACTTCTAGCTCGACGCCATCAGCAAATGCTGTTGTTGCTGTTGCTGCAGTTAGTGCAGTTCCCAACAAAAAGGACTTTAGATATTTAGACATGTTTTCCTCCCAGAAATGCGGTCACCCGCAAATAAATATAAGATCGCGCTGTGATCTCTACAGTAATGCAATCGATTACATTTTTATCACTATTGATGTTTCTGTCAACTGTATATTTAGTTGTACTCATGTAGATTGTTAAATTACAGGACCCAAAAATTGTGAAAACCTTGACTCTTCAGGACGTTGCACGGGTTGCAAATGTATCGACGGCAACTGTCTCTCGCACGTTATCGAACCCGGATCTGGTGTCCGAATCAACGAGGCGTCGTGTGTCAGATGCGGTGCAAACCACCGGCTACCGGATCAATCGGGCGGCGCGCAACCTGCGCACGCAACGGGCTCATTCCGTGCTCGTTTTGTTGCCTGATCTAGCCAACCCATTTTTTTCTGCGATCTTAGAAGGTATCTCACGAAACCTTTCGCAAATGGGTTTTTCGATGCTTATTGCCAGCACCAAACAGGTGCAAGATAGTGGCGAAAAGCTTGTAGATTACCTTGACGATACACGCGCGGACGGCATGATCATCCTTGATGGCGGACTGGATGCTGAGGTTGTAAAATCACTGGAAGGCGCACCTCAGTCAAATCGCGTTCTGTTTGCTTGCGAATGGATTGAAGGGACAAATTTTCCATCTGTCCGCTGTGAAAATCGCAAAGGTACACGTGCCGCTGTGAACTATCTATATGATCTAGGTCACCGCAAAATTGCCCATATTACAGGGCCCGAGGGCAACGTCTTGATGCTCCGTCGCAGGGATGCATTTGTCGCCGAAATGGTGAAACTCAAGCTTGAGCTTAAACCCGAATGGGTTATTGCAGGGGACTTTTCGCTTGCGGCTGGGTGTAAATCCGCCAAGAGATGGATTGCTTTGGAGGATCGTCCGACAGCCGTTTTCTGCGCGTCTGATCAATTGGCGATGGGTTTTATCGCCGAACTTTCTCGCCACGGCTTTAGCGTGCCGGAAGATGTATCGGTCATGGGTTTCGATGATATCGACTTAGCTGAACAATTTATCCCGCCTTTGACGACTATCCGGCAGAATCGTATAATGATTGGCGAAACAGCGGCGAAAATGTTGATGGCGCGGATTATCAGTCCCGCTATTGAACATGAAGTACACAACGCCGTCCTGCCAGTTTCTCTCGTTTCGCGCGAAAGCACCGCTGCTTTGCTTTAATACACTTGATTTGGAGATCAAAATGAAACGATCAGAGATTAACCAAATTTTGGCAGAAGCCGATGATTTCATGAAGGAATTCAAGATTGAACTACCGCCATTTGCATACTGGTCCCCAGAAGAGTTTGTGGAGAACAAAACAAAAGCCACCAATGTGATCTCGGCGAATTGTGGTTGGGATATCACGGATTATGGCGCAGCTAACTTTGACAAAATGGGGCTATTTCTATTCACATTACGCAATGGCCGATTGGCCGATTTACAACGTGGTGGTGGTATGTGTTACGCCGAAAAATTACTCATTTCCAAACAAGATCAACTTTCACCGATGCATACACATATCATAAAGGCCGAAGACATCATAAACCGCGGCGGAGCAACTTTAATTGTCGAATTATTCGGCTCTGACGACAACGGTCAATTTGCCAGCAATCGTGGCGGTACTGTTTATTGCGATGGCATTCGGCGTGATTTTGCACCAGGAGATAAATTAGAACTAGCGCCTGGCGAGAGCGTTACATTAATGCCTGGTGATTGGCATGCATTCTGGGGCAACGGCGGCGATGTATTAATTGGTGAGGTTTCTACTGTAAATGACGACAACACCGACAACGTATTCCGCGAACCTATCGGTCGCTTTGCCACAATCGAAGAAGATGTCGAGCCAACACACCTTTTAGTCAGTGATTATGCAACATGGCTGGCGTAAACACGTACAAAGTTCAATTAGAAACCCCTTCGCCTTCGCTCTCAGCTGAATTGACGGCTCATTTGATGCAGGATCTTCTTGCATCAAATGAGCAAGCTGAAAATACCGAGTTCACATTAATTGCACGAAATGAAGCCAATGAAATAATCGCAGGTTTGACCGCTATCACATCTTACGGTTTGATGCTCATAAAAGTGCTGTGGGTTAATCGTAGCGAACGGCGCTGTGGTATTGGACAACGCCTAATGAATGACGCTGTAAGTTGCGCGCGTAGCGTCGGATGTCATGGTATATGGTTGGATAGGTGTTGTCAGACAAAGCTTAACACAGCTCAAAGTGCTATGATCACATAAACCTA
>CALGTJ010000457.1 GCA_937901435.1 uncultured Rhodobacter sp.
CATCCTGCCACCCGATCCGCAAAACGCAGATCTGACCGTGGCGCTGGACCGTTTGTCGACCACCACCGCGCAAAGCCTCGGCTCTGACATCCTTGCCGCCTATACCTCTGCCGTTGAGGCCAAGGCGGGCATTTCCATCAACCAAGTCGCCATCAACGCGGTGCATGCGCAGTTCCCATAACCGATGAAACTCACCCCCTCTTTCGAAAGCTTCGCCGCCGCCTATGACGCGGGCGAAAATCAGGTTGTTTACGCACAACTGGCCGCCGATCTGGACACGCCCGTGTCCCTGATGATGAAGCTGACAGCCGCGCGCAAAGACAGTTTTGTGCTGGAATCAGTGACCGGGGGCGAGGTGCGCGGACGCTATTCCATCGTCGGGATGAAGCCCGATCTGATCTGGGATTGTCATGGCACCCAGTCGCGCCTGAACCGCTCTGCGCGCTTTGATGCGGATGCTTTTGACGTGCTGGACGGTCATCCCCTCGACACGCTGCGCGCTCTGATCGCCGAATCGCGGATTGATCTGCCAGAGGCGCTGCCAGCCGCCGCGGCTGGCCTCTTCGGCTATCTTGGCTACGATATGATCCGGCTGGTCGAACATCTGCCCCACGTCAATCCGGATCCTTTGGGAATGCCCGATGCGGTGCTGATGCGCCCCTCTGTCATCGCCGTTCTGGACGGGGTCAAGGGGGAGGTTACCGTCGTTTCGCCCGCTTGGGCGTCCTCCGGACAGACGGCGCGCGCGGCCTATGCGCAGGCTGCCGAGCGTGTGATGGACGCCGTCCGCGATCTGGAGCGGGGCACTGCAGAGACCACGCGCGATCTTGGCGATCAGGCGGCGATCCCGGATCCGGTGTCGAATTTTGCCCATGCCGATTATCTGGCCGCTGTTGAGAAGGCCAAGGATTATATCCGCGCCGGGGATATCTTTCAGGTTGTGCCCTCGCAGCGCTGGACACAGGATTTCACCCTGCCCCCCTTTGCGCTTTACCGCAGCCTGCGGCGCACCAACCCCTCGCCGTTTATGTTCTTTTTCAACTTTGGCGGTTTTCAGGTCATCGGTGCCTCGCCAGAGATCCTTGTGCGGGTTTTTGACGGCGAGGTCACGAT
>CALGTJ010000458.1 GCA_937901435.1 uncultured Rhodobacter sp.
CTCAAAACAGGGTGCGGCGAGGGCGATGCGCGGGGCAATGAAAGACGCGCGGATTTCCCATGAAGAGGTCGGATATATCAACGCCCATGGCACCGGCACAGCGGCCAATGACAAGACCGAATGCGCCGCCGTGGCCGATGCCTTTGGCACCCATGCGGATCGGCTGATGATTTCCTCGACCAAATCCATGCATGGCCATCTGATTGGCGGCACAGGCGCCGTCGAACTGCTCGCCTGCATCATGGCTCTGCGCGACGGGGTGATCGCGCCCACGATAGGCTATGAGGAACCCGACCCGGAATGCGCGCTGGACGTGGTTCCCAACGAGGCGCGCGAGGCCAAGGTCGATGTGGTCCTGACCAACGCGTTTGCCTTTGGCGGGCTGAATGCGGTGCTCGCCCTGCGACGGGTCTGACACCTGTCCCCAGTCCGCGCCGTCCGTGTCGTCCACCCACTCCGCGTCGCCCGTGTCTTCCTATCGTCCGGAATACTTCTTTCTTTCCAAAATGCCTGTGGGATCTGTCCTTTGAGGCGACGGGGCAGAGCCGCCAGCCCTCTCAAGGGCCCGGAAATAAACGAAAAAAGCCCGGTACAAACCGGGCCTTATCTTTATCTGTGTCAGACAGGCCTACTGCGTCTGGCGTTCGACCACATCCGCATAGGCAGCGGTGAACCCGGTCAGAGACACCTTGAGGTTTACTTTCTGGTCCGGCGCGGCAACCGGCACGATCACCAGCGCGGCGGCATTGCCACGACGGAACTGATCAATCTCGGCTTGCGAAAAGCCCATCCGGCTGAAACAGCCAATCCGCGAACACCAGCTATAGGGATATTTGCGCACCTTGCCGCCATCGACCGACAGGCCCAATTGCTGGGTCAGCAGGGATTCCAGCGGCGTGATGACGGTCGCACCCGCGGCTGGCTGGTCTGCGCTTGCGGCTTTCAAAGGAAAGATGTTGATTTCGGCCACCGGGCTGTCATTGGGGGCCAGCAACAGTTGATACATCTGGCACAGATCCGGTGCCGGCGGCTCTGACTTGATGCAGCGGATTTCCCAGTCGCCAAATTCGCCGTCCACGTAGATGTCGCCAACCTTGCTGTCAGCGGCGTCTTCTTCGCCCATCGCAAGGGCAAGCGGGTCGGCAGGCGGCTCTGTGGTTGTTGCAGCGTCGCCTTCGGTCGCGGTCTGTGCAAAAACAGGCGTCGCCATCGCCATCAACAAAAGAAACGGCAAGGTCTTGGTCAAGGTCATATCAGGTGTCCATCGCTCGGCAGTTTTCATCTAAGGCAAAGGTGTAACACGCACAGACCAGACTGTCAGGTGACAATTCGCGTTATCCAGGCCCAATTCGTGGCAGGGATCGGCGTTCCCTTGCCAGATCTTGGCAAAGACTTCCGTTGTTCTCAGCAACGACTACGGCCCGTACGTGACCGACTGTCACCGGGTGGGGCCACTGCCTTGATCTCAGAAACGAGGTCATGAAAAAAGGGCCAGGAAAGGCCCTTTTTTGCAAATTTCGCTCCCTGTCGGACTGGCCGACTTATTATGAGTCGGAAGCTACGCAAGTTGCTGATATCCGTCAACTGGTAAGTTTGGCCGTCACCCATCGAGGCGAAAAAAAAGCCACACCCGAAGGCGTGGCCAGTCTAACAGGGAGGAATATGTTCCGCGCCACAAGATGCGGCTCGAAACACGTTCTACTGTGGCACAAAAAGGTTAAAAATGTATTTTGGCGGCAAGGATTATCTGGGATATGGGAACAAACCTGATGAATGAGCATATTTTTCTTGGTGGCGGTGGGGATGACTACAGCCTTCATCAGGGGCTATTGTTGAAATATGCCAACCGGCACGGCCTGATTGCGGGCGCGACCGGCACCGGAAAAACCGTCACGTTGCAAATCCTGACTGAAGGGTTTTCCAAGGCGGGGGTGCCGGTGTTTATGTCTGACGTCAAAGGCGATCTGAGCGGGCTTGCTGTCTCTGGGTCGGACACCGGCAAGCTGCACGGCGCGTTCCTCAAACGGGCGGCCACCATCGGTTTTGATGACTTTGGATACGAGGCGTTTCCGGTTACATTCTGGGATCTCTTTGGCGAACAGGGTCACCCGATCCGCACCACCGTCGCGGAAATGGGGCCATTATTGCTGTCGCGGATGCTGGATCTCAGCGAGGCGCAAGAGGGCGTTTTGAACATCGCCTTTCGCATGTCCGACGAAGAGGGGCTTGCCCTGCTGGACCCCAAGGATCTGCGCGCGCTGCTGGTCTGGGTGGGCGAGAACGCGCCGGCCTTGTCGCTGAAATACGGTCATATCTCGAACGCCTCAATCGGTGCGATCCAGCGCAAACTGCTGGTGCTGGAAAATCAGGGGGGCGCGAACCTGTTCGGGGAGCCCGCGCTGGACCTGTCCGATCTGATGAGCCGCACCATCGAGGGGCAGGGGCGCGTGAATATCCTT
>CALGTJ010000459.1 GCA_937901435.1 uncultured Rhodobacter sp.
TCAACGACATCGGGTGGGAAGTTCTGCTGACCATGCGCAAAGCGCAGTTCGGGCAGGCCTTTCTGGCGGGTCTGGTCATCGTTGTCTTTGCCATCGTGATCGACCGGATGAGCGGGGCGCTGGCCACGGAACGCAAACGTCACAGCCGCAAGGGCACCCTTGGGATCCTTGCCGTGACCCTGATCATCACGGCAGTCTCTTGGCGCTATTTGCCGGATCCGGCAACGCTGACCACGTTTGATCCTATTGCAAAAAGCGTCGACAACGCACTGGGCGCGTTTACCGCCGCGAATGGCAATGCACTGGCGAATTTCAAGAATAACGTGATGTTTTATGGGCTTTTGCCCCTGCGGATCGGGCTGGACGAGGCGATCTTGCCCTTTACGTGGGGCTTTCAGTGGACCACCACGATGAGCGCAGTCTTTTATGCGGTTGCCATCGCGTTGGGTCTGGGACTGGCGGCGACGGGGCGCGTGATCCTTGGGATCATGGTGGTGATTGGCCTTGGCATGCTCGAAACCGGCATCACGAGCCTGCCTTGGGTTTTTGTCCTGACGGCAGTTGCGGCGCTTGCGGTCGTCTCAAAAGGGCGCGATCTGGCGGTGCTTTGCGTTCTGTTGCTGGCCACCATCCTGTTGTCCGGCCTGTGGGAGCGCGCCTTGCTGTCGATCTATCTTTCAGGCACATCGGTCTTTGCCTGCGCCATCCTTGGTGGCGGCATTGGCCTGCTCTGCGCTGTCAGCCCGGCGGTGTGGCGCGCGGTCCTGCCGATCTGCGACATGCTGCAAACCATCCCTCTGTTCGTCTTCCTGATCCCGGTCCTTATGTTCTTTCAGATCGGAGAGTTCAGCGCCTTCATCGCCATCTGTGCCTATGCCATCGTGCCGATGATCCGCTACACACGCTTTGGGCTGGTGAATACACCGTCGGAACTGATCGAGGCGGCAACGGCAAGTGGCGCGACGCGCTGGCAGATCATGCGCGACGTGCGCGCGCCCTACGCCGCGCCGACGATCCTGCTGGGGCTGAACCAGACTATCCTTTACGCCTTTGCCATGCTGGTGATCGCCGCGCTGATCGGCACCACCGGGCTGGGCCAGTCGATCTATCTGGCACTGGGGCAGGCCGATGTGGGCCTTGGCATTTCGGCGGGTGCGGCGATGGCAATTCTTGCGCTGATCGCGGATCGCCTTGTGCAGGGCTTTGCGGATGAGCGTCGTCGGGCTCTGGGCTTGTAGGGCGTGCGGATGCGGTCGGATCTGGCGCCTGTCTGGGTTGCGGCTGTTGCGGCTGCTATATGGGGGATCTGGTGGATCCCGATCCGCTATTTGGAAACGCTGGGTTTGCATGGCGCGTGGGGCGGCATGGTGATGAGCGCCGGTGCGTTTCTTTTGGCGAGCGGTCTCATGCTGGTCCGTCGCCAGCGGCTGCATCTGGATCGTCGCGTCTTTCTCGGTGCGGTCCTGGCGGGGGTCGCTATCAGTACCTATTCCACCGCGTTGAATTACACCGAAGTCGTCCGCGCTGTTCTGTTGTTCTACCTTGCCCCGGCGTGGAGCAAACTGATCGAATGGTATTTCCTGAAAATCCGGTGGCACTGGACCTCGACCCTCGCCATCGCAGCGGCCCTTATGGGGGCCTATCTGGCGCTGGGGGGCGAGATCACGGGGGGCGGGCTTAACTTTGGGGATATCCTGTCGATTGTCTGTGGCATGACCTGGGCCTGCGCGGCTGCCCTGATCTTTAGTGGTGATAAACCAAGTGCTGTGTCGCTGACCACTGTCACCACCTTTAGCGCGGTCCTTGTTGCCCTGCCCTTTGCGCTCGCGGCGGGCCTGCCGGATCTGGGGGGGGCGGGGGCTGCCACTGTGTCGGTCGGGGCGGGAA
>CALGTJ010000460.1 GCA_937901435.1 uncultured Rhodobacter sp.
CCTGCGCCATATAGGCAGACTGTATGCTGTCCACGCTCTGTGGCGCGCCGCTGAGTGATATATCTGACATCCCGCCCCCGGACAAAGAAATACCGGCAGCCCCGCAGGGCTACCGGATGCGTCATGAAATGACTTAGTTCCCGATCACGGCCTGACGGGCTGCGATCACCGACAGATAGGTGTCGTGGGTCACCGGCTGGAAACCCAGCGTATCGCCGGCAGCAACGCCATAGGCGCAGTCGGCGTCACGCTCGTGCAGGCCGTCAACCAGCGCGACCATCTTTTCCTTCACGTCTGCGGGCAGGGCCTTGCGCAGAACAACCGGACCTTCGGGGATAACCTTGGACTTCCAGATCTGCACCAGGTCGTTCATGTCGACGAGGCCGGAATCCACGGCCTTGCGCAGAGCGCCCGAGTTGTAGCCGTCTTCCCAGTTGCCCTGGCCGTCGGCCCAGGTCACACCGCCGTCGATATCACCGTTGTTCACAGCGACGATCGTCTGCTCGTGACCGCCGGTGAACTTGACCTCACCGAAGTACTCGCCGGAGTCCATCGTGATGCCGTCCTTGTACTGGGGGATCTCGATGGAGGGGATCAGGTAGCCCGAGGTCGAGTTCGGATCGCCAAAGCCAAAGGCCTTGCCGGCCATGTCGTCCAGCGAGGTCACGCCGCTGTCCTTACGGGCGAAACCGATCGAGTGATACCCAATGGAGCCGTCCAGGTTCACCTTGACCAGCACCGGCTCGACGGCCTCGGGGTCTTGCAGGTAAGTCGCCGCATAGGCAGACGCGCCCAGCCATGCCATGTCGATGGTGCCGCCCAGCAGGCCCTGGATCACGCCGTTATAGTCGGCGGGAGCGAACAGCTTGGTCTCGACGCCCAGCTCTTCGGAGATGTAGTCGGCCAAGCACTGGTTGGAGTTCATGCGGTCCTGCGCATTTTCGCCACCAAGGATGCCGATGCGGAATTCGGTGATCTCTTGCGCAAATGCGCCGGTGCTGAGGGCTGTGGTGGCGGCAAGCGCCAAGGCGAGGGTCATTTTCATCGTTTTCTCCGTTGAGGTTGGTTTGATGAAGGTGGCCCGCGGCAAACGCGCGGGCGGGAACTGGCTCAGACGTAGGCTTCCGCCGCGCGGACCTCGGATCTGTCCAGTGTTTCGATTTCGGTAGAGGTGGCGGCTTCGGAAAAATCCGCGCCAGCGCCGTAGATGTCACGCGCCACGCCGGTGGTCAGTTGTTCGGGCGTGCCGTCAAAGACGATCCGCCCGTCGCGCATCCCGATCACCCGGTCGCAATAGCGCCGCGCCGTGTCGAGAGTGTGCAGATTGGCGATCACCATGCGCCCGTCTTCCTCGTGAATGGCGCGCAGCGATTGCATCACCACCTGCGCGTTCATCGGATCGAGGCTGGCGATCGGCTCATCCGCCAGAATGATCTTGGGGTCCTGCATCAGGGCGCGGGCAATGGCGACGCGCTGTTGCTGACCACCCGACAGGGCCTCGGCGCGTTTGGGCGCTTGTTCGGCAATCCCCAGACGATCGAGGATCTCGATGGCCTTGTGGATGTCGGCCTGCGGATAGAGGTTGAACATCGTCGCAAAGGTCGAGCGTTTGTTCAGCGTGCCATGCAGCACGTTCGACACCACATCCATGCGCGGCACGAGGTTGAATTGCTGAAAGATCATGGCGCAGCGTGACTGCCAGTGCCGCTTGGCCGCCCCGCGCAGCGCAGTGACGTCTTCGCCCTCAAAGGTGATCGTGCCGGTCGTCGCATCGCTCAGGCGATTGACCATCCGCAACAGCGTGGATTTTCCCGCGCCAGAGCGCCCTATGATCCCGATCATGGTCGGTTTCGCGACAAAGATATTGGCCTTATCGACGGCCGTCTTGTCTCCAAAGCGCTTGGTCAGCATGTCGATTTGCAGCATGTCACCCCCGTGTTTGAGGGGGGAATATGGGACGGACGCTACAGTCGCGTGACAGTTTTGAGTCAGTTTTCTGACAGCTTCGCAACGGGACTGTGACGCCGCGCCAAAGCCTGTGATCGCATCAATGCATATTCCGTCATCTTGGGACCGGGAAAAATATTAACCGCTTGTTGTCATAAAGCTGTTACATTTTGAGCCAGAGAAAGCTAGTTTTTGAAAATGATCAGCCGCCGCGCCATTCTCTTTTGCCTTTGCGTTTCGCTGCCGACACTTGCGCAGGCGCGGATGTCGGATGTCAGTTGCGATGACAGTGCCCGGATGACCGAAACCCTGAAAGAGGTCATTGGCGCAGAGCGTCAAGGCATGGGCCTGCGCGATCCCGAAACGCGGCTGGAGGTCTGGGTGACCGCGCGGACTGGCGATTGGTTGATTGTGCAGAATTACGCAAATGGCACGTCGTGTATCGTCGCCATGGGCGCGCATTGGGAAGGGTCGGCTGCGAACCCCGCCTGATGCGGTTTCGGAAAAGCCTGATGCATTTAACCTTGCCTGACATCATAGGTTTCAACGGGTTATGTGACATATGATGTTTTCTAGAATTGCGAGAATCGCGATCATAACGACAATCACTGCGCCCGACGCAAACGTCCTTGATGCAGGGAAAATATGTCTTTGCAGCGAGGTTGCTTCCGTCTGCATCAATTAAGAGGTCTGTCGGCAATCCGCAGGCCAACAGGCCCCACCCACCTGACCTGAAACAAGATTTGATCAGGCTGCGGCGCGGTCAGTTCGCGCGAAAGCATAGGCTTTGACGCTGCTTTGACGCCGTCCTGCCACCTTCTGTGGACATGCAGAAGGAGGAAATCTCATGTTGTTTTTGGCACGTCACGGTCGCCCCGCCGTCATGGAGGGCGATTATTCCACCCAGACAAATTACACGCCCGGAATGGTTTCGGCGAAGTCTGCCTGCGGCTTTGCCGAGGGCGAGGCCTATCCGACCTGGGAAAAGGCGAATTTCGGCCCCTTTGTCTATATGTTCCCCAATGCGGACGAGGCGACCTCTGGCGCGGGGCGGCTGGAGGCGCTCGGCAAGCTGGCTGACGCGATGATCGAACAAGACCCGAAGGGCCCTGACGAATCAGGTATCCCCGCGATTTATACCTATGTCGGCCAGTTCATCGACCACGACATCACCGCAAATACCGACCGGGACGGCACGACCTCGAAGATCGATGTGGAAAATCTCGGCGTTTTGCAACGGGACAAGGTAACCGACAATCTCAAGAACCTGCGCACCGGCAAGATGGATCTGGACAGCGTCTATGGCGGGGCGGCAGAGATGGGCAGCTTTGCCAAAGAGCTGCGTGACCGGATGCGCCACCCCCGCTGGACTGCCAAGCTGCGGGTGGGTGTTGCCTTTCCGACCAGTTTTGACCGGG
>CALGTJ010000461.1 GCA_937901435.1 uncultured Rhodobacter sp.
CCGCGCACCTCTGGCGTGTCGTGGCTTGCCCCAAGGAACAGGGGCGTTTCAGGATCGCAAAGCGTCAAGATCGTGACCCCGGCAGCCACTGAGAGCGGCGCAGGCGGCATTGCTCCGCCTACGGTCCAGATGTCACCGGGCCGCGCCATGGCCGTCATCACGGCGCGAAACGCATGGGCGGCGTCACGAGGCGCGTCGGCAAATCCGCCGGTCAATGCTGTGGCCTGCATCAGTCTTCTCCTCGCACCATCGTAAAGAAATCCACCTTGGTCGCCGCTGCCTTGGCCGCGCGGGTGTCTTTGCGGGCCAGCATCGACGCGCGCAGGGGGGTCAGCACCTGCGCCTCGACACGCGCGGCGGCGTCGGTCTGCATCAGCGCATCGACCAGCGCGGCGGTGAGGGCCTGAGTCTTGTCGCGCTCCTGAACATAGCCGTGGCCCACTGCGCCGCAGGTCAGTTTGACCGAGGCCCGCGTCACGGTCATCTCGCCCAGATTGAACGCAGCCCCAATGGCCCCGGCCCGTCCGCGTACCATGACGCCGCCAATTTCCGGCGCGCGCAACAGGTCATGGTCCGGGGTCTCTGCGAATGCCTGCCACAGGGCCGCCAGATCGGCGGCGGGTGCCTTGGCCAGCAGGCCAAGCCAGGCTTTGCGCGCCGCGTTCGGATCGTTCATCATATTCATCTAGACACCTTTTTGAGTTGTCTATACAACTAGACAATTTATAGAAGATGCAGCCGTGGGCGCAATCCCTCGGGTGTGAAATTTTGATGACAATTACTGTTGGTGCCGGATCCAGACTGGGAGGTGGCGCGCAACGCGGGCGTCGTTTTTGATTGGTGAACGTGAACGGCGAATATTACCAACCCTTGTGCAGAAAAAAGATTGACTTGCGGCAAATTTTAATTAACAAAGCAAGTAATGTGAGGGGGAGGCTGATGCCACATTTTCAGATCGACTATTCACCCAACCTTGAGACGCGGCTGGATTTGGGCGGACTTTTGGTGGTGATCCGTGACGCGGCGGTGGAAACGGGTGTTTTCCCGACGGCCGGGATCCGCATTCGCGCGACGCCCTGCGCCTATGTGGTGATGGCCGATGGCAATCCCGATCATGCCTTTCTGGACCTCTCGGTCCGGTTGCGCGGCGGGCGCACGCTAGCGGCGCGCAAAGCGGCCGCCGCGACGATCTTTGCCGCGATCGAGGCCTATTGCGCGCAGGTGATGGCCAGTTCATCCCTGATGCTGTCGATGGAAATGCGCGACATCGACCCAGAGCTAAGCCCAAAGGCCAGTTCGATCAGAGACTACCTGCCCGGAGACATGCAATGAGCGATCTTAAGACCCATCTGAGCAAACTGGAGGCCCATCTGGCGCGGTTTCGCGACAAGGGCATCCTGAACCTGATCGATGGCCAGGATGTGGCGGGCAAGGCGACGTTTGACACCTGCTCGCCCGTGGATGAGAGCCTGATTTGCACCGTGGCCAAGGGCGATGCGGGTGACATCGACGCCGCCGCCAAAGCTGCGAAAAAGGCCTTTCCGGCTTGGGCGGCGATGAGTGGTGCGGCGCGCAAGAAGATCCTGCACAGGATTGCGGATCTGATCGTGGAACGCGCCGAAGAGATTGCGCTCTGCGAGTGCTGGGACACCGGGCAAGCCTATCGGTTCATGTCCAAGGCGGCGCTGCGCGGGGCCGAAAACTTTCGCTATTTCGCCGATCTTGCCCCAGCCGCGCGGGATGGTCAGTCGCTGCCAACGGGGCAGCATATGAACGTGACCTCGCGCAGTCCCATCGGTCCGGTTGGCGTGATTACCCCGTGGAACACGCCGTTCATGCTGTCCACATGGAAGATCGCGCCTGCGCTGGCCGCTGGCTGTACCGTGGTGCACAAGCCTGCCGAATTCAGCCCCCTGACGGCGCGCATTCTGGCCGAAATCTGTCACGAGGCGGGCCTGCCTGCCGGGGTTTTGAACCTCGTGAACGGGATGGGCGAGGACGCCGGGCGCGCGCTGACAGAGCATCCGGACATCAAGGCGATTGCCTTTGTCGGGGAAAGCAAGACCGGGTCGATGATCATGCGTCAGGGCGCGGACACTCTGAAACGCGTGCATTTCGAACTGGGCGGCAAGAACCCCGTCGTGGTCTTTGACGACGCGGATCTGGAGCGCGCTTTGGATGCGGCGATCTTTATGATCTATTCTCTGAATGGCGAGCGCTGTACCTCGTCCAGCCGTCTGCTGGTGCAGGACAGTATTGCGGATGCGTTTGAGGCGAAACTGGCCGCGCGGGTCAGGAATATCAAGGTCGGGCATCCGCTGGACCCGGCCACAGAGATCGGCCCGCTGATCCACAAGGTGCATTTCGACAAGGTCACGGACTACGTCGAGATCGGCAAGACCGACGGCGCGACGCTGGCCGCTGGTGGCGCGCGTGTGGGCGACACCGGCTGGTTCATCCAGCCGACGCTGTTCACCCACGCCAGCACGACCATGCGGATTTCGCAGGAAGAGGTGTTCGGCCCCTTCCTGACCTCGCTGCGGTTCAAGGACGAGGACGAGGCGCTGGCGATCGCCAATGACGTGCCCTACGGGCTGACCGGGTATATCTGGACCAACGATCTAACCCGTGCTTTGCGCTTTTCTGATGCGCTGGAGGCGGGGATGATCTGGGTCAATTCCGAAAACGTGCGCCACCTGCCGACGCCCTTTGGCGGGGTCAAGAATTCCGGCATCGGGCGGGATGGCGCGCAATGGTCGTTCGAGTTCTACATGGAGCAAAAGAACGTCGCCTTTGCGCTGGGCCAGCATAAAATGCAGCGCCTTGGGGCGTAAGGGAGGAAAGACATGCCAATTCCAGCCGCTAACCTGAACCCGCCGTTCAACATCGTCCGCCTCAGCCATGTCGAGTTTCGCGTCACAGATCTGGCGTGGTCGCGCGCCTATTACGTCGACACGCTGGGCCTGCAAGTGACGTTCGAGGATGCCACCCATATCTACCTGCGCGCCATGGAAGAGCGCGGCCATCACTGTTTGATCCTGAAAAAAGCGGCTGAGGCGTCCGTTGGGGTTCTGGGCTTCAAACTCTGGTCAGAGGAGGATCTGGATCGCGCCGAGGCGTGGTTTCAGGCGCGCGATTTGCCGACCGAGTGGATCGAGCGCCCCTTTATGGGCCGGGTCTTGGCAACCCGCGATCCGATGGGCATCCCGTTGGAATTCTACGCGAAAATGGACCGGCTGGAGCCGATCCACCAGAAATACAAGCTTTATCGTGGTGTCAAACCCCTGCGGATCGACCATTTCAACATGTTTAGCCCGAATGTGGATGCCAGCGTTGAATTTTATGGCGACATGGGCTTTCGCGTGACGGAATATACGGCGGACGAGGACACCGGACGGTCCTGGGCCGCGTGGATGCACCGCAAGGGCGGTGTCCATGACGTGGCCTTCACCAATGGCACCGGGCCGCGCCTGCATCACCTCGCCTTTTGGGTGCCCACCCCGCTGAACATCATCGACCTGCTCGATCTGATGAGCACGACTGGCTATGTCACCAACATCGAACGCGGCCCCGGACGGCATGGCATTTCCAACGCGTTTTTTCTGTATATCCGCGATCAGGACGGGCATCGGACAGAGATCTATTGTTCGGATTACCAGACCATCGACCCGGATCACGAGCCGATCAAATGGGATCTGAAAGACCCGCAGCGTCAAACGCTGTGGGGAGCCCCGGCGCCGCGCAGTTGGTTTGAACTGGGATCTGTGTTTGAGGGGACAGAGGTCAGCGAAAGCGATCTGAAAGCCCAGCCGATTATCGCGCCATAAGGATTAAACATATGAAGTTTGCAACATTTACGGTGGATGGCGCGCAGCATTACGGTGCTGTCGCAGAGGGTGGTGTGATCGCGCTGTCGGGTGACTTCCCGCAGTGGGCTACCATGCGCGATGTGGTTGAAAATGATGGGTTTTCCGCCTTGGCCGCAGCGGCAGAGGGGCGTTCTGTGACCCATGCCGATGGCAGCTTTCGCTGGGATATCCCCGTGCCCAACCCGGAAAAGATCATTTGCGTCGGTGTCAATTTCCCCGACCGCAACGCCGAGTACAAAGACGGGCAAGAGGCCCCGCCGAATATGTCCCTGTTCATCCGCTTTCCAAGGTCGTTTGTCGGGCACGAGACGCCCCTGACCCGCCCGCCGGAAACGCCGCAACTGGATTACGAGGGCGAGATCGCCATCGTTATCGGCAAGGGCGGTCGGCGGATCCCTCAGGCTGACGCGCTGGGCCATATCGCGGCGCTGACCCTGTGCAACGAAGGCACCCTGCGCGACTGGGTGCGGCACGCGAAATTCAACGTGACGCAAGGCAAGAATTGGGACGGATCTGGTGCGATGGGGCCTTGGCTGGTGCCGTTCACGCAGGAGGCGCAGATCACGCAGGCCGGGCTGGAGGCGCGGGTGAATGGCGAGGTCCGCCAAAAGGACAACACCGCGCGGATGCTGTTTCCGGTCGCACGCCAGATCGCCTATATCTCGACCTTCACGACGCTGGTGCCCGGCGATATCATCGTCACAGGTACGCCGACGGGCGCGGGCGCGCGCTTTGATCCACCGATCTGGCTGGTGCCCGGCGATGTGATCGAGGTCGAGGCCGATGGCATCGGCATTTTGCGCAACGGAGTGGTGGACGAATGACCCCGGACCAGATCACAGCCGCCGCCGAGATGCTGTTTCAGGCGGAACAAACCGGCCAGCAATGCGGCTTGCTGAGCCTTGCCTATCCCGAGATGACGCTGGACGACGCCTATGCGGTGCAGACTGCACTTGTTGCGCAAAAGACCGCTGCCGGGGCCAAAGTCATCGGCTGGAAGATCGGCCTGACCAGCCGCGCGATGCAGCAGGCGCTGAACATCACCACACCGGATTCGGGCGTTTTGCTGGATCATATGCTGTTCCAGACGGGCGATGTGATCCCGGCGGGACGGTTCATTCAGCCAAGGATCGAGGCAGAGATCGCCTTTGTGATGAAGTCCGACCTTCGCGGGGCGCAAGTTACGCGCGATGATGTCATCGCCGCCACCGACTATGTCGCTCCCTCGTTAGAGATCCTCGATACCCGCATGCTGCGCGCTGACCCCGCGACAGGTAAGGCGCGCATTATCGTGGATACGGTCGCGGACAACGCTGCCAATGCGGGGATCGTCTTGGGCGCTGAACGGCACGCCATTGACGCGGTTGACCTGCGCTGGGCCGGGGCGATCCTGAAACGCGATGGCGTGGTCGAAGAGACCGGTCTTGGCGCGGCGGTGCTGGATGATCCGGTGACGGGCATTCTGTGGCTGGTGCATCGTCTGGCGCAATATGGCGCGGGGCTGTCGGCGGGCGAAGTGGTTCTGTCCGGCTCTTTTATCCGCCCGGTCGAGGCCCCCTCTGGCAGCGTGTTCGAGGCCGACTTTGGCGCCTTCGGTCGCGTCGATCTGACATTTGCATAAGGAGATCCGATGCCTGCTCCGATAAATACGCTAAAGGCCCGGCTTGCGGCGGGCGAGGTCCTGCATGGCTGCTGGATCGGGATGGCTGATGGCTATGTCATTGAAATCTCTGCAAGTGCCGGTTTTGATTGGCTGCTGATTGACGGCGAACATGCGCCTAATGACGTGCGGTCCTTGTCTGATCAGTTGGCCCGCGTGCTGCCCAGCAACAGCGCGCCTGTGGTACGCCCCGTCGATGATGACCCGGCAAAGATCAAGCAGATGCTGGACATCGGCGCGCAGACCCTGCTGATCCCGATGATCGAGAGCGCCGAGCAGGCGCGGCGGGCCTATCGCGCGACGCGCTATCCGCCAGAGGGCACGCGCGGGGTAGGATCGGCACTGGCGCGGGCCTCGGGGTTTGCCGCAATCCCGGATTATCTGGTCACGGCCAATGCCCAGATCTGCGTGCTGCTGCAGATCGAGAGCCGCGCCGGATTGGCGGCTCTGGACGAGATCGCAGAGGTCGAGGGGATTGACGGGCTGTTCATCGGGCCGTCCGATCTGGCCACGGACATGGGCTATCCGGGCCAACCCAACGCGCCCGAAGTACGCGCGGCTGTGCTGGATGGTGTATCGCGCATTCGTGCCGCTGGATTGAGCGCGGGGGTCTTGTCTGCTGATCCGACCTATATCGAGGCTTGCAAAGAGGCGGGTGCGAATTTCGTTGGCGTCGGGATTGACGTGACGCTGTTTGCCGGGGCGATGCGCAAGCTGGCCGGGACGTATTGCAAATAGCGCAGGCGGGCTGTCTTGTTAACCCCTGCATCATTTCAGTTGCACTGATCACGATATAGTTATACCTCATATCTAATTTCTGTGGGAGGAGATCGGGAGAGCCACGCGTATCAAACGCCGTTTCGCCCTCCTGTCCTGTCGCCACACAACGCTTACCTCCGGCCCGGGAGAAACCATGACCGACGCGCCCATCCTGAAAATAGACATCGATGGCGATATTGCCGTGCTGACCATGAACCGACCCGGCAAGCGCAACGCCATGAATGCCGGGCTGATGTATCAGATCGATGCGTTTTTCAGCGCCCCGCTCGAGGGGGTCAAGGTCGCCGTGATGACCGGAACGGACGGGCACTATTGCTCTGGCCTCGATCTGGCCGAACATGTGTCGCGGGATGCCGAGGGCACGATGCGCCATTCGCGGGCGTGGCACGGGGTGATGGACCGCATCCAATACGGCGGGCTGCCGGTGGTGTCGGCCATGTTTGGCGCGGTGATCGGGGGCGGGTTGGAACTGGCGACGGCGACCCATGTGCGCATTGCCGAACCCTCGACCATCTTTCAACTGCCAGAGGGGCGGCGCGGGATCTTTGTCGGGGGCGGGGCCTCTGTGCGGGTCGGGCGCATTCTGGGCGCGGATCGCATGATCGAGATGATGCTGACCGGGCGCAAATACGACGCGACCGAGGGAAAGGCGCTGGGCCTGACCCATTACGCGGTGGCAGAGGGAGAGGCCCTGCCGCTGGCGATGGATCTGGCGCGCAAGATTGCCGCAAATGCGCCGCTGTCCAACTATATCATGATCCAGGCCCTGTCGCGGATCGAGGATATGTCAAAGGCCGATGGTCTGTTCACCGAAAGCCTCTGCGCGGCCGTCACCCAAACCAGCCCGGATGCGGTTGAGGGGTTGCAAGCCTTTCTGCAAAAACGCAATCCGACTTTTGGGTAAGAGCATGACCAAGACCGTGCCAAACGCTGCCCCCGGAACAGAGGTTCTTAATGTGTCAGACCACACATTGCGGGGGCTTTTGGGCTATAACATCAAGCGCGCTTTCAACGTCATGCAGAGCGATCTGAACCGGGCGCTCAAGCCGCATGATCTGCGCATGATTACCTTCACGGCGCTGGTCCTGATCGTTGACAATCCCGGCCTGCGCCAATCGCAACTGGCGGACGCGCTGGCGATAGAGCGGCCCAATCTGGTGGTCATCATTGACGAGCTGGAAGCGCGCGAGCTGATCACGCGCGACCGCGTGCCCACGGATCGGCGCGCCTATTCCTTGCAGGTGACCTTGGCGGGGCGGCAGGTTTACAATGCTGCGCTGCGCGATGTTCAGGCCCATGAGGCTTGTCTGTTAAGCGGGCTTGGCGCGGCAGACCGGGCAAGGGTGATTGCGGCGATGCAAGTGATCGAACAGGTCCGCGACAGGAGAGCGACCACATGAAACGCACGTCAGATTATCTGCCCCATTCGGTGACGCGACAGGACCGGTCGGACGGCAGTTTTCTGCTGACCTCGGACCAGCCATTGGGGCCGGTTGTCGGCAAGACCGGGGATTGGCTGCACCGCTGGGCCAGCGCTGCGCCTGACTGGGTGTTTCTGGCTGAACGGTCTGGCGCGGGGTGGCGCGAGGAACGGTATGGCGCGGTTCTGGATCAGGTGCGTGCAATTGCCTCTGCGCTTTTGGCGCGCGGGCTGACGGCGGACACGCCGATCCTGATCCTGTCGGGCAATGGCGTGGATCACGGGCTTTTGACGCTGGCCGCGCAATATATCGGCGTGCCGACCGTCCCCGTGGCAGAACAATATTCGCTGATCCCGGGCGCGCAGGCCCGGCTGAAAGAAGCGGTGGATCTGGTGCGCCCCAAGATGGCCTATGTGGTGGATGCTGACCAATTCGCCGATGCGCTGACGCTGGGGGCGTTGCAGGGTATCGAGGTGGTTGCCAGTCGCACGGGCGCGTCAAAGGTCACCGCTTTTGCCGATCTGCTGAAGGGCGACAGCGCGGATGTGGACGCCGCATACGCAAAGGTCACGCCTGATACGGTCGCCAAGATCCTGATGACGTCGGGATCGACCTCTGCCCCCAAGGGCGTGCTGACGACCCATAAGATGATGTGCACCAATCAGACACAGATCGCCGACAGCCTGCCGTTCCTGCGCGCCCGCCCGCCGCGGATCGTCGATTGGCTGCCGTGGAACCACGTGTTCGGCGGCTCGCATAATTTCAACATGATGCTGGCCAATGGCGGGTCGTTTTACATCGACGACGGCAAGCCGGTGAAGGGCCTTTTTAAGCGCACGGTCGAAAACCTGTCGCTGACCACAGGCACACTATGTTTCAATGTTCCCATTGGATTTCAGATGCTTCTCGAGGCTTTGCGCGCCGATATCAGCCTGCGAAATCGGTTCTTTGTAGAGCTTGATCTGATCTTCTACGCGGGGGCCTCGCTGCCGCAGGACGCCTGGGAAGGGTTCGAGGCCATGGCTATGGAAGTCAAGGGAGAGGTGCCCCTGATGACCTCATCCTGGGGGCTGACCGAAACCGCGCCCGCCGCGATGATCCAGCAGGAACCAACGGAACGGTCTGGCGTGGTCGGTATCCCGATGAGCGGGATCGTGGCCAAGCTGCTGCCCGATGTGGATGGCCGGTTTGAAGTGCGCGTCAAAGGCCCAAGCGTGATGGAGGGCTACTTTGAGGCTCCGGACAAGACCGCCGAAGCCTTTGATGCAGAGGGGTATTTCATAACGGGCGATGCGATGCGCTTTGTCGATCCCTCAGATATCAACAAGGGGCTGAAATTCGACGGGCGCATGTCCGAGGATTTCAAACTGCTGACCGGTACATGGGTGCGTGCGGCGCAATTGCGGATTGACCTGCTGGCGCGGCTTGCGCCCTTGGTCGGGGATCTGGTGGTGACGGGCGCGGACCGGGGCGAGATCGGGCTGTTGTTGTTCTGCAACAAGACGGATCTGGTGGCGCGCGGCTTTGCGCCGGTGGATGATGGCGGCGCGCTGGTCGATGCCGCTTTGCTGGCCGAGATCGCCACGCGCCTCGCCGCCCATGCGCAGGGTTCCAGTAGTTCGACCCGCGTCATGCGCGCACTGATCCTGTCTGAACCTGCCTCTATCGCGGACGGAGAGATCACCGCAAAGGGCAACCTCAACTTTCGCAAAGTGCTGACCCGCCGCGCCGCTTTGTTGACCCGGCTCTATGACGACGCAGATCCTGCGGTCGCGAAACTATAAGGATTATCAATATGGTAGATATCACCAAGCTGCGCGCGCTCGACATTCACACCCATGCCGAAGAGCCCTGCGGCTGTCATTCCGACGACGGGTATGACGAGCTGCAAAGCACCATGGCCGAGTATTTCGGGGCCCCGTGGAAACACCCCCCCACGATTCAGGACACCGCCGCGCACTATCGCAAGCAGCAGATCGGCGCGGTGATCTTTCCGGTCGATGCCGAGCGCGAGACGGGGTATCGGCGCTACAAGAACGAAGAGGTCGCCCAGATCGCTTCCGAGAATGACGATGTGCTGATCCCTTTTGCCAGCATCGACCCGTGGAAGGGCAAGATGGGCGTGCGCGAGGCGCGGCGTCTGATGCGCGATTTCGGCATCAAGGGGTTCAAGTTCCACCCGACGATGCAGGGCTTTTACGCCAATGATCGCATGGCCTATCCGCTATACGAGGCGATTGAGGCCGAGGGGGGGATTGCCCTTTTTCACACGGGCCAAACCGGTGTCGGATCGGGGATGCCCGGCGGCAACGGGATGCGCCTGAAATACTCGAACCCGATGTATATGGATGACGTCGCAGTGGATTTTCCGGACCTGAAAATCATCCTCGCTCACCCCAGTTTTCCCTGGCAGGAAGAGGCGCTGGCCGTCGCGCAGCACAAGCCCAACGTCTATATCGACCTGTCTGGCTGGTCCCCGAAATACTTTCCCGAGATCCTTGTGCGCTATAGCAATTCGATCCTGAAAAAGAAGGTTCTTTTCGGCTCTGACTGGCCGATGATCACGCCGGAACGCTGGCTGGCCGATTTTGAAAAGATCGCCATCAAGGACCATCTGCGCGAGGATATCATCAAGAACAACGCTGCGCGCTTGCTGGGGTTGATGTAGGGGATGAAACCGTTTGCGGCACCTCTGGACGACATTCTGTTCTCGTTGGATCATCTAGGAGGTGCGGGGCGTCTGCCCGAGTGGGACGCGGAATTCGTGGCTGACATCGCGGGGCATTTCGCCGCCTTCGCAGAGCGCGAAATTGCGCCGCTTGACGCGCCGGGGGACCGGCAGGGCTGTCGGTTGATCGAGGGTCGCGTGGTGATGCCGGATGGCTTTGGTGCGGTTTATGCCGCATTGGCCGCGCAGGGATGGCAGGGGCTGACCGCACCCGAGGTCTATGGCGGGCAGGGCATGGGCGGTGTCGTCATGTCGATCACGTCAGAGATTTTCTCTGGCGCCTGTCACAGCCTGCAAATGGTGTCGGGTCTGGTGCCGGGCGCGATCCGCACGGTGATGACCTTTGGAACGGATGAGCAAAAACAACGGCTTATCCCTCCGCTTGCCTCTGGTGCGTGGTTGGCGACCATGGCACTGACAGAGCCCGGCGCGGGGTCGGATCTGTCGCGGGTGCGCACGCTGGCAGTGCCGAAAGGCGATCATTGGCAGATCAGTGGAGAGAAGATTTTCATCTCTGGCGGCGATCAGGATATGTCGGACGGCATCCTGCATCTGGTGCTGGCGCGCACGTCGGATGAGGGCGTGCGGGGGCTGTCGCTGTTTGTCTGTATCGATCGGTTGGACGGAACGGTTGACGGCGCGCGCAACGCGATTACCGTGACGCGGATCGAGGACAAGATGGGCCTGCATGCCTCGCCCACCTGTCAATTGGCCTTTGACAGAGCGCAGGCCGAGATGATCGGCCAGCCGGGCGACGGCCTGAAGGCGATGTTTACCATGATGAACCACGCCCGGCTTGATGTCGCTTTGCAGGGCGTCGCCCATGCGGCGCGCGCCCATGACGTGACAAGCGCGTATGCAGCGGATCGTGTGCAGGGGCGTGGGGCAGAGGGTGCGGCAGTGACGCTGGACCAACACGCTGACGTGCGCCGGATGCTGGATGAGATTGACGCTTTGGCCCTTGGCGCGCGCGCGATTTGCCAGATTGCGGCGGTAACGCTAGAGGCGGGCGATAACCCACCGTTGGTGGAATTTCTGACCCCGATTGCCAAGGTCTATGGGTCGGACGCTGGCATCAAGGCGGCAGAGCTGGGGATGCAAGTGCTTGGTGGTTATGGGTATTTGGCAGAGTATCGGTTGGAACAAACCTACCGCGATGCCCGCATTGCCGCGATTTATGAGGGCGCGAACGGGATCCATGCGCGCGCCTTGGCAGAACGGCTGTTGCGCGGGTCCAATGCGGTGACAGCGGATGCGTTCGAGGCCTATTTGGCGCGTCTCTCGGACGACACCATGTTTGGGCAGACGCTTGCGATCTGGCGTGAAGGGCGCGTGGTGGTGGCGGGGGCAAATGATCCGACACCGCTGGCCCATGACTTTATGGCGCTGAGCGTCGATACGATGTTGCACGGCATCTGGCTGCGCTACGCGCAGGTCGCGGACCAGCACAAAGACCCCGCGCGTCTGCGCCGCGTGGCGCAGGCTCAGATCAGGCGGATCACCGCAGTCTTGCCGGGGCGCTTGGCGCTGTTGCGGTCTTAGAGCGGTTTCGCAAGAAACTGACCCAATTGATGCCGTCTGAAGGCAACGTTTTCAATGGGTTAATTGGCACTTGATGTCTTACGTCATTCCAGGAAGTGCCTCAGGTGAGCGCCTGACACTCTGACCAGATCGCGTCGCCTTCGGTCAGTTTCAGGATCCAGCCCAGCGGGATGCCTTTTTCTGTGGCAATGCCATGTTTTGCGCCCATGACCGCGCCAATCAGGATGGCGCGCCCGGCACTGTCCCCGCCTGTCAGGTTGTTGCGTTCGACGGCTTCGGTGAAATCGGCGCTGTGTTTGAGGATGTGGAACATCAGACGTCCGCTCATCGGCAGGTGGCAGGCACGGCCTGTGGTTTCGCCGTAGTCAACCGAGCTGGGTTCTGTCGTCGTCAGGCCCTCTGAAAGGTCCGCACGGATCAGATCATCTGCCCCCGCAGCGGCGGCCTCCAGTGCGCTGCCCAATGCCTCACCCGCGATCACGCGGGCCAGAAGATCCGCAAAAGCAGCACTATAGGCGGCGGCGATGTCGTTGACGTTGGTGACCTCCATCGCGGTTTTGATCATTGCAGGCAGGTCGGGTGTGCCGTGATAGCGCGCGAGAATCGCAGGCAGGGTGGCGATGGCCGGATGCTGATCGTCGTCGATGCCAGAGGGCGTTTTTTCGGCCAGAATATGGGTCAGCGCCCCACGCGTGGGGCGGTCGATATAGCCCTGATAGCTGCCGCCGGGTCCAAAATGGGCGGTAAAGGCAGTTTGATATGCCGCCACGTCAAACCCACCCGCCCCTTCGATAGAGCGGATGGCAAGCCGCAGGACCTCGCCGTATTGGGTCAGCATCCCGTTATGACGCGCGCCATGCGCAAAATGTAATTACTCACCCCCTCTTGCGCGGTTTGTTGATCTCTGAATCAATGAGGGAA
>CALGTJ010000462.1 GCA_937901435.1 uncultured Rhodobacter sp.
AGTGCCCTCTTCCTTGGCGCGCGCTTGCACATCTTCCCAAGTGGCCGTGCCGCCAATGAATGCGTCGCGGAATGCAGCCGCATCTGCGTCCTCGGCCATACTTGCGCTAGACAGCAAACTGGCTGTTACCGATAGGCCTATCATTAATTTCTTCATGTTAGTTCCTCCCATGTGTTCAGATTGGTCTTATGTTCTATCTTGGATGACCCAAATGCGATCTGGCTGAATGGTCAGCCAAACCTCTTGCCCAACGTCGACCATACGTCGGGACTGTTCGTTCACAATGATCGTCTCGCCTTGGCAGGCTACTGTGTAGTTAACAGTCGCGCCGAAAAATTCGCGGGCAATCACATTACCAGGGATGGTGTTCTGCCCACCCCCGCCGTTCTCAAGAAGAAGATCAATCGCTTCGCCCCGCAGTAAGACGCGCCCAGCACCGTTCTGTGCTGGCGTTGCGGCATCAAGTTGCAACTCCCCAAAGGCGGTTTTTGCGACGCCGTCGCGCAACTCAGCCTCAAAAATGTTGTTGGCACCCATAAAGTCCGCGATTTCGACGCTGTTGGGCCGCTGATAAAGCGCATCTGGCGCATCGTATTGCGCCAATTCGCCGTCGAAAATGACGGCAACACGGTCAGCAAGCTCCATCGCTTCGACCTGATCGTGGGTGACGAAAATCGTCGTGATGCCGAGGCGTTGCTGCAATTCCCGAATAAAGCGCCGCATCTCGCCGCGCAGCTTGGTATCGAGATTAGCGAGGGGTTCATCCATCATTAAAACCGAAGGATTGGTAATCAGCGTTCGGGCAATGGCGACGCGCTGCATCTGACCGCCCGAAAGCTGCGCAGGAAAGCGGTGGCGAAACTGCTGAAGCTGCACAACATCGAGTATTTCTTCGAGCCGCTCTTTGATTTCCGCGCTTAGTGTGCCGCGCACCTTGAGGCCGAACATTACGTTCTTCTCGACCGTCATATGCGGGAATAGCGCATAGCGTTGAAACACCATGCCCACATTGCGGTCCTGCACAGGCACTTCGGAGACATCATCGCCGTCAAATAGGATTTGCCCGAGAGTCGGCACCTCCAACCCCGCGATCATCCGCAAGGTCGTGGTCTTGCCGCAACCCGATGGACCTAGCAAAGCAACCAGCTCACCAGAGTTGATTTCGAGATCAATTTGCGAAATCGCTGTGAACGCGCCGAAGTCTTTGCGAACACCTTTGAGCTGGACTTTTGTCAATTGGGCCTCCCCCTAATGTCAAAATCATAGCATTCAATTTGTTAATACAAATATGAGAGCAATTCCTTCAACCTGTCAACACTTAAGACTCAGACCTAACTTTGCTTTGGCAAGCCGTTATGCGCAGGAATAACATCGAGGTTTTGCAAACCGCACCATCCTGCAAATTCGTTGAAAACATCGCCCAGATGGCCGGGCACAAGAACGAAATGATGCTCGAGCCCCTGCTCCATTACTGTAGTGACAATATCAGCGGCACTGCACGCGCCTGTATCGCTTGAAAAATTACCGACCCAGCCACGGCAGCCTGTGAAACCGATCGCAGGGCCTTCGGTGACTGAGCCTTGCACAACAAACTGCGCCGTTCCGTGACGCGCCACGCGCACCACCGTCACAGGGCCATGGGCGAATTCATAGTCGGCAATCGCGCCAAAAACTGGTCCTTCTTCGGTGCCGCGCCCGATCATCGGGTGATTGATCCATTCCACGTCACCGCCCGCCATATGCAGCGGGCCACCGCCACCGTGCCACATCAAGATTTGATCGCGCGCGAGGTCAGGCGAGGTCATATCAAGCAACGTGCCGAGCTTACCCGTCAATGCCTTTACCGCGAGTTGCGTCACAGCGCCCAAAACATCCCCCTCGGAAGCGACAGGCAAGGCGTCGTTTTCCTCAAGCCAACTGAACGCCGCGCCGGGATGCATGCCGGGATTTTCCTGCAAAGCGGGCCAGTCGGAAACGGCAAGCGCGTCATACCCGCCCTCTTGCGCGATTTCGCGCAAAGCCAGAACCGCCTGCGCCGTCAGCGCCATTTGCGCGTCAGACACACCATTCACCTTTGCCGCTTTGGACATCGCGGCAACCTCGGCTGCCACATTCTTGTCCGTTTGTAGCCCCATCTTGTCGGTCATCGCGTGGATATCGATATGCTCGAACCACACCCCGAGCGTGCGCAGCAGCGTGTCGCTGGACACTTCCATATTATAAAACGTTGGGGCAAGACCGCCGATCACGCCGATACGTGCGCCCTGCAAAGATTTGCGCGCGGCGAGCGCTTGCAAAGTTTGCTCCAAACGCGCGCGCAGATCGGTATCCTCAGGCGCGCCGAGATACCATTGCACTGGGTTGACCTTCATATCGCGCACACCGCGCGCGATGGACATGGACATGTTGAGCGAGACAAAATTGTTCAACTGCACATCGCCCATGAGCGTTGGCTCAGGCGTTGCCCAAACCCCCATTGGTGTTGGGTCAAGTGCGATCTCGCGGACGACATCACCCATAGAGAAACCGCCATGCAAAAGCAGAATGAAATCAGCGCCCGCCGCTTTCAATTCGCTTATTACCGCGCGCGTTTGAACCGCATCCATTGGGATTTGCGAGCCCTCGACAATCTTATAACCGCCCTGCCCCGCCACATCGTCCAACATCGCGCGCGCGGATTCGAACACGCCATAGCGCTGAGGGAAATAGCTGGGCAAAGACGCGTTGATCAGACCGATGGTCAAGGGCATGGGATGAGGCTCCGAATGTTAGGCGCTGGTTTGTTGGGTGTTGCCGCCCGACAGATCAAAATTGATAGGTCCCTGACGGTAGACCTGATCGAAGAAGACGGGTTGGCCGTTGGGATCAAACGCAGTGCAGGCCTGCGAAAGGATGGGGGTGTTTGGGGCAATATCGAGTTGCGCTGCGATTTCAGGATTGGCGACCACGGAATCCAACGTCTCGCAGGCCGTGGTCCAATCTATCCCGAAGGACTGACGCAACACGCGCAAGATCGACTGCCCTTGCCCCGTTTCAGGAAAATCCGCGGCGCTCATGTTCGGGGCAAGTCGCTTTGGAATCCAGGTTTGCGTATACATCTTTGGCGCGCCATCAACGGTGCGCAAACGTTCCACGAGCACCAAAGGCTCATCGAACAATTCCTTCACAGGCGCGGAGATCGTGCGTGTCGGATTCTCGACCCCAAGCAATTTCGCGCCGGGCAAACGGCCCTCGTTCAAGACCTGATCGGTGAAAGACGCCATGCAAGTCGAGGACGGCGGCGAGAGCGTTGCAACGACATATCCGCTGCCTTGCTTAGCCGTCAGATAACCCGCGCGCACCAGCATTTCGAGCGCCTTGCGCACGGTGACGCGGCTCACATCAAAGGCTTTGGACAGTAGGTCTTCCGTCGGGAGCCGTGTCCCTATCGAATAATGCCCCACCATCAAACGCGTTAGAATTTCGTCGTGAACGGCCTGATACTTTGGAATTGCAGTTTCCTTCATCGTCCCCCCTCAAGGATAAGTTCAATTGATCCTATCCAATCAGAAATCATCTACCCGATCCAGACGCTTTTGGTTTGTGAATAAAGCGCAATGGCCTCTTCGCCCATTTCGCGGCCATATCCGCTTTGTTTCATACCGCCAAAGGGGGACGCGGGATCGGTATCGCCCCATGTGTTCATCCAGATCGTACCCGCCTTCAGCCCGTCCATCACCCGCATCGCGCGGCTAAGATCGCTGGTCCATGCGCCCGCTGCCAAGCCATATTCGGTATCATTGGCCCGCGCGATCACTTCGTCTTCATCATCGAAATCGAGCACACAAAGGACGGGGCCAAAAATTTCCTCGCGCGCGACGGTCATATCATCTGTGACAGATTGCAGGACGGTCGGTTTCACGAAATATCCTGCATCGCCTTGGCGTGCGCCGCCCGCGACGACTTCACCGCCCTGCGCCTTGCCCGCTTTGATATAGCCGAGAACCTTATCCATTTGAGGCTGCGAAATCACAGGTCCGAGGTCATGCGGCGCTGCGTCCATCCCGGGTCCAATTGAAAGCGCATCCGCCATTTCAGCAAGCCGCGCCACAACCTGTTCCTTGATCGAGCGATGCACGAACAAACGCGCGCCTGCTGTGCAAGACTGCCCGTTATTGCCGAAAAGCGCGCCAAACGCGCCTGCGATAGCCTTGTCCAAATCTGCATCCGCAAAGATGATATTCGCGGCCTTCCCCCCAAGTTCGAGCGAGACCTTTTTGAGATTGCCGACAGAGGCCTCAACAATACGCCGCCCTGTTTCGGTTGATCCTGTAAAGCCGACCTTATCGACCCCTAGATGCGTTGCCAAAGCCGCACCAGCATCACGCCCGAGACCAGGAACGACATTCAAAACACCTGCAGGAATGCCAACTTCGAGAGCCAAATCAGCAAGGTAAAGCGCGCTGAGCGGAGTTTGCTCGGCTGGTTTTAGAACAATCGTATTTCCCGCCGCCATAGCTGGCGCAAGTTTCCAAGCGACCATCAGCGTCGGGTAGTTCCACGGCGTAATCAGCCCACATACGCCGACTGGCTCGACCTTCGTCAGGTTCATCTTTCCGGGGGAGGAAACCGGAATTGTTTTCCCTTCGATCTTGCTCGGCCAGCCGGCGAAATATCTGAAATGACGCGCGGAATAAATCGCGTCAACATCGCGCGCGATATGCAAAGGCTTGCCATTGTCGATGGCATCCAATTCGCCAAAGACCTGCTTTTTCGCCTCAATCGCATCCGCAAGGCGCCACAAAAGCTGCCCTCGATCATGGGCCGTCATACTGCCCCACGGTCCTTGCAGTGCAGCGCGCGCAGCGCTGACAGCATCGTTGATGTGATCCGCGTTGCCCAATGCGACCTGCGTTGCGCGCGTGCCAAAGGATGGATCAATCACATCCAAAAGCGCGCCCGTTTCAATCTGCTCGCCGCCAATACGAACGCCTTGGAGTTTGCTTAGAAAGGCGACAACCTCTTGGCTCGGCTCTAACAGGGTCATGCGATCGCGTCTTTCAGCGCAGCAAGGCGCGCGCGACCTGTGTCTTTCATCCAAACCTCCATCGCAGCGGGGCCCTCTGCGCCGAAAATATCGATTGCATCGCTCCAGATCGCGCGTCCGCACATGAAGCCAAGCGGATTGACCCCCGCCGTGCGCGAGAACGTTAACGCATCGCGAAACTGCTCAAACGTGACGCCCGCGCTTAGATAAAGCAGTGGAATACCCCCAGCTGCGTCTGCCGCATCGACAAATGCGCGCTCCGCCTCCGCGCGCGACATCTGCGGGGTGCCAGTGCCTTCGACAAAGTTGAAATTCACCGGAATCTCGACTTTCAGGATATCGACGTTGAATTTCGGATCAGCAAAGGCTTGTGTCGCGGCGCGTACGAGTTCTGGTTTAACAGCTGCATATTCAGCCGATGCGCCGTCAGGGATCGCGCGATCATAAACGATAGGTTCAAACAGATAAGTGACCCCGTTTGCGCGACATTGTTTCCCAATATCTTCAACCAAATCAAACTTGCGTTGATTCAGCTCTGCGCTGTCGTTGGGGCCGTAATACAGAAAGAACTTCAGCATCTTTGCGCCGAGACCGTTAAAATCGGACACTTTCAGATTGTCGGGCAGCGCGGTAATGCGATCCTCATCGGAAATTTTGTAAACATCCGCCTCATAGGCAAGCATCTTGATACAATGCGCATCATAAAGTGGCAGCAAATCCCGCCCGAGGTTTGAATCCACGAGCAAAGTGCTTGCATCGGGGCTGAGCGTTTCCACAACGATCCGCTTGAACTGGAATAGATCATCCGCCCGCGCCTCTGCGCCGCGCCGCTCCTTTATGGCCGCTTCAAGCCCGCTTCCCTGATCCACAGCAACGCCAAAGACAGGGCCATCTTGGTTCAAAATATCTTTGCTCATGTGGAAGTATCCATTGCATCGCAGGAAATGTCAGGGAACGCGGGCGTGTCCGAGGGGGCACACCAATAGGCGAGCATGTCATCTGTTGGCTCCAGCACCGAAATGGAGAACCCGCCCATTTCCTGCGTGGTGACATAGCTGCCAATCATTGGTGCAATGGCAGTAATCCCGAGCGCCGCAAGCTGAGCGTGGGTTTCGTTCCAGATGGTCAATTGCTCCATCATCGTCGTGCCGCCCATGCCGTTGATAATCACGCAGGCGCGTCCGCCTTTCGCGATGGGGCGATCCGCCAAAAGCTTGTCGAGCATCAGGGTGACCAACTCAGCAATGGGGCCAACTTTGACCCGCCCGACACCGGGTTCCCCATGCACGCCCATTCCCAGGAAAATCTCGTCCTCGGGCAGGCTGAACATCGGCAGACCCGTCAACGGCGACACGCCGGGCGAGACCGCAGCAGCGAGGGTCACAATGCGATCACGCACCGCTTCGCCGAGATCGAACAGCGCTTGCAGAGGCATGCCCTCTTCAGCCGCAGCGCCCACGATTTTATAGATAAACATCGTGCCGGGCGCGCCGCGTCTGTCTTGTTTACGTTCTGGCGGGGCGGCAGAAATATCGTCATACATGGGCAGGTGCAGCACATTGATCCCATCATCCTGCGCCATCATCGTCGCCGCGCGACCGTTGATCATATCGCCTGAATGCTGCGAGATCAGTAAGATGCTGCCAGCTTTGCCCGTGACCTCCGTGATACCATCAAGGATCAAATCAGCCGAGGGCGCGGCGAACACGTCACCCACGACATTCGCATCAAGGAGCCCCTGCCCCACGAACCCCATCGCAATCGGCTCGTGGCCAGAACCATTCCCGATCAGCAACGTCACCTTCTCATCGGCATCCTTGGTATTGCAATCGCGGATGATCACGCGCGGATCGCTGACCCCGCGTTTGACTTGCGGGTAGGCCGACACGAACCCGTCCAGCATATCGTCAACCATCGTCTCGGCAGAGTTGAACAGCTTTTTCATGATACGCCCTGCACCTGCGCCAGTGTTTCCAAAAAGATCACGACAGAGACGGACCCCGGATCGATATGCCCTTTGCCGCCATCTTCCACATATTGTGAGCGCCCGCGCCGCGCGACCAAGGGTTCCGTGCTATCACGCCCCTTCGCAGCGGCCTCGATAGCGTCGCTCAAAGAACTAGAACCCAGTGCCGCAACCGCAGGGGCGAGCGCATCAACCATGCTTTTGTCGCCCACTTTCACTTCACCCAAATCGCAAATCCGCTCGCACGCGGTTCGCAGGCCCGTCGCCAAATCTGCACCGCTGTCCAGATGCGCCTCGATAGCGATCAAGATCAGTCCGAACAAAGTGCCAGACGCCCCGCCTGAGGCGCGCATGAACGCTTTGGCGCGGCGGCCCTCTTCGGCACTGGCCGCTTTTGTCAAACCGCGCAACATTGTTGATCCGTGATCGCCATCCCCGACCGCTGCATCCAGCGCGTTGAGATGTGCCATCTCAGCGGTGAACTTCTCCAAAAGGCGCGCGAAAAACGCTTCAGCTGACATGACCAAACACCTCTTTCATGTAGCTTAGTGTCTGTTTCGCTGCTTCGGTCGGGTCAGGTTCAATATCGCGCCAGATGTTCAGGTCCGCGCTTGCAGGATTGCCCGCCATCACAAACATTTCCGCTACGATCCATCCGTCATAGCCAATCTCGCGCAGCGCTTTCGAGTCGGCGGGGAAGTCATAATGCCCACTGCCCGGAACACCGCGATCATTGTCAGAGATATGATAGTGCACCAGAGTATCACGTGCCGCGCGCAAGGCCGCGCTCGGGTTCTTCTCTTCGATATTCATATGAAAACTATCGAGCAGCACGCCAATCCGATCCGAGCCAGCCGCGCGCGCAATCGCGCAAGTTTCTGCAGCGGTGGAGGTCAGATCGCTCTCGAACCTGTTCAGCCCCTCGATGCCCAATGTGACGTCCGCGTCCTTCAAAACCTTGTCAAGCGAGCCAAGCGTTTGCGCAGCGCGTTCTGCACGAGCCGCCTTATTCGCGGGATCAAACACCCCCCACGGCGCAGCAACTACGCCCGCCAAACCATGCGCACCAAGCGTGCGTGTGATCTCAATTGCCTCGCTCAGTACCGCGACGGCATTAGCGCGAATATCTGCATCAGGAGAGGTCGGATCCGCGTCAGGGCCGAGCCCCGTTGAGCAGGTTAGCTCCAATCCACAATCGGCCGCTTGCTTGCCAATCATCGCGGCGCGGTCCATGCCTATCCCCAGCAGGGACACCTCGACACCATCAAATCCGATATCTGCGGCTGTCTTGAAAATCGGGGCAGGATCATCCGCCCAGGTTTTCATCCAAAGCCCTGCATGGATTCCAAACTTCATCATCCCTCCCGATCATTCTGAAACTTGTTAAGACACATTAGTATTAACAAATCTCTCAGGTCAACATTCTTCTCACCTGCTTTCGCGCGCTCGCAGCGCACGGCGATTGATCTTGCCAGATGAGGTCATTTCGAAATCGGCGACATATTCGATCTCTCGCGGTGCTTTGTAAGGCGCGAGGCGCTCACGCACATGCGCCTTTAGTTCGGCGCTCAAGGCGTCATCGCCGTTAGCACCGACAGAAAGGCGAATGAACGCTTTCACGATACTCCCGCGATTCGTGTCGGGCTTGCCAATCACGCCGACCTCGGCCACCGCAGGGTGGGCGAGCAAGCATTCCTCAATCTCCGCAGGACCAATGCGAAAGCCCGACGACTTGATCAGATCGTCAGAGCGACCCTTGTACCAGAAATACCCGTCCTTATCGCGCACGGCCAAATCATGGGTGCGCATGAAGTCCCCAAGGCGCAATTCTGCGTCTTTCTCTGCATTCTTCAAGTAGCCCAAATAACGCGTTGGTGCGCTGGCTGGCGTAACAATTTCGCCTTGCTCCCCCACGGCAACATCATTGCCCGCATCGTCCACAAGGCGCACATCATGGCCGGGATAAGCGACACCCATCGACCCCGGGCGACGCGGATAAAGTGCGGCGCAATTACCGATCAGATGGTTTACTTCGGTCATGCCGTAAAACTCGTTGCACACGACGCCCAGCTTGTTCTCAGCCCATGCTAAAGTCTCCGCTGCCAGCGCCTCGCCGCCTGTGCAGATCACCCGCAAGGAGAGATCAAACACCGCGCGTGGATCGCGGGTTTCCGCCAAGCGTTTGATCGCAGTTGGGGCCAGAAACGTATGTGTCACCTTATGACGCGCGATAAATTCATAAGCCCATTCCGCCTTAAAGCGCGCCTCAGACGTCACAATGGGGCGCCCCGCAAGCCACGCAGGGAACAGCATATCGAGCAAGCCACCGACCCACGCCCAATCAGAGGGCGACCAGAACACCGCATCTTCGTCGTGCATCGACAGATTGAAGAAAAGACTGATGGAGGGGCGGTAAGAGGCCAGAACACGATGCCCGTGCAAGATGCCCTTGGGCATGCCTGTGGAACCCGAGGTATACATCAGCAAGGCGGCATCATCCGCGCCCGTGTAGTCAGGGGCGAAATCTGCAGGCGCTCCTGCGCGCAGGATGGCCTGCAAATCAGGCTCGGACCCTAACGTTTCGCAGACAAGCACATCCGTCAAGAACGGAAATTTTTTCGCCGCCGCGTCCCGCAGCGGTGCCCATGCGGTTTCGCTGCTCAGCAAACACCGCGCTTCACAATGGTTCAGCGCATGGGCCAAAGCATCGGGACCATAAAGCTGCGAGAGCGTCACAGCCGTTGCGCCCAATTTGCAAACCGCCATATGTGCAATCGCGGTTTCGGGGCGCATCCCCGTGTGTACCCCGATCAAATCACCCCGCCCATATCCGCGCGCACGCAGATCAGCGGCGAGCGCCGTGGCTTGCGCGTCGATGTCACCAAAACTCCAGCGCTCAATAGTGCCATCGCCATGCTCAAAAATCATCGCTGGCGCAGCGCTGCGGCCCGCTTTGATCTGCGCGCCAACGGTCATGTGATAAATGTTGGCATCCTGGGGGATGTCGATTTTGATCCCATCATCCGTGCGGGCCAAGCCGATGTTTGCCAGCTCTGCATCGGTCCATGACTTGAAAAGTTTAGCGTACATCGTCGTTCCTTGCGTCATGAGAAGTGAGGTCTAACCAAATGCCATTCCCGCCATCGGGCGCTTTGACAAGCGCGCCAAAATCGCTCGTTTGGGCGGCGTTTGAAAGCGCAACGGTGCTGCGCGTGTCTGCCCCGTCAAATTGAACGAGAGCAAAACTGCCCCCTGCCCCATCTGTGCGAAACAGAATGCGCGCGGTTCCTATTAAAGGGTGCCATTGCATTTCCGCGCCATTGCAATCCGCGCACTGGCTGCGTGCAGGAAATGAAACGCGCCCGCATCCCTTGCATTTGCGCGCGAGCGCGTCGCCTCTTTGAAGCGCCTCAAAATAGGGGGCCAAATCGCCCACGGGGATCGTGTAATCCAGATTTATCTGATGCTTCATACCGCCTCCAAAATGCTGACTGCATTCAATGTTGCGATTCCGCCGTGCGTATCAACCAATGCGAAGCGAGGCGCGTTTTGCGCGCGTTTCCCGAAATAACGCCCCTCCAATTGCAGGGCAGCTGCAAGCACCTGCGCGACCCCCGTTGCCCCGACGGGCGCGCCCTGTCCGAGAAGACCGCCAGACAGATTAACAGGCAACTCAGGACGCGCAGCCAATCCCAAGGCTTCGAGCGCCTGCAACTGCGCACCCGAATAGCTGTCATACACTTCCGCGAGTTGAATATCCGCTGCGGTGAGCCCTGCCATAGCATAGGCCTTTTGCGCGGCGCGGTGTTTGCCCGCAAAGAAACTCGGGTCAGCGCGCTCACCAAGGCGCACTGTATCGACAGCACTGCTTGCCGCGCGAAACCGCGCTCTACTGCGCCCTAGCGTCGGCAAATCTTCATCGCGCGCGAGAATTATCGCCGCAGCCCCATCGCTCAAGGGTGAGCAATCCAGCCTGCGGTAAGGGGAGGCAACCACGGGCGAGTCCGCGACATCCTTTAACGTAATGTCCAGCGGCAAATGCGCATTCGAGTTCTCGCGCGCGTTCGCCCGATTGCGCACGGCAATTTCTGCAAAATCTTCAAGGCTTGCACCCGTGCGCGCCATGAAGCCCTGCACAGACAACGCATAAAGCGACGTGGAATCGATCCCGGTCATCCCGTCGCTCCAGGCATCAAAGGATAACCCATAGAGCGCGCCGACATCTGCGCCCTTCAGATGCGATGCAGAGGGTTCAACGCCCAAGACCATCACACGCCGCGCCATGCCGCTTGCCACCTCGGCGAGCCCTGCATGCACGGCCAAGTGCCCAGATGCACCGCCCCCCTCAACCCGTTTGGCAGCAACACCCGTAAGGCCGCATTCATCGGCAAGAAGCGCAGCGGGATTAAGCTGCATTGTGAAAAAGTCGCTTTCAGAAGCAACAACCAAGGCGTCAATATCCGCAGCCTCCAGCCCCGCATCTTCAAGCGCTGACAGCGCGGCTGCGCGGGCCCAATCGCGAAAGGAACTGCCGTCTTTTCGGCGATTAAACGGTGTCATGGCACCGCCCGCTATGACCACATCACCAATCAAGGGCTAACCTCCGTCGGGACACATTTTCTAAGAAGCAGACCCAGTAACAGCGCTGCGAAGTTCAACCCAAGTACGATCGTCATCAGTCCCTTAACTCCTGCCATTGACCAAGCAAGGCCGCCAACAGCAGGCCCGACCGCCATCATCAGCAACCCGATCATGGCAATTGTCCCCAATCCGCGCCCCAATAGCGCGGAGTGCAAGTAGTTTTGCGCCAAGCTTGGACGCAATATTGTGTGAACACCGTAACACGCGCCTTGTATGACCAGCGCAATATATAAAAAGCTTGGCGATATCCCGAAAAGCAAAAGTAAAGTTGCGGGTAGACAAAGACAGACAAACATCGCCAAAGCACAGTTTTGCGGCGTGAAAGCGTCACCATAGTATCGCCATATGATCCGCCCCGCTATTTGCGCGGGACCGAGGATCGCCATGGCGAGAAAAGCAGCGTTTGTTTCACTGCCTGTTTGCGACAGCGCAACGGGCAACAAGAACAGCAAAATCGCATGCCCCATCATGACAAGCCCAAATGACACAGCGATAAGCGCGGGACCTTTGCCGAGCACGATTGCCTTGCTCTCTCTGGGTGCAATTGGCTGCGTGTCAGGTTCGCTGGGTAAAAATATCAAGCCTAGTGCCGCCAAGCCCGCAAAGACCAAAACCGTATGCTGCCAAGTCATGTGTTCGCTCAACACCAAGACCAACGGGAACGTAAGAAGCGTTGCGAAGCCCGCAATCAGCGTCACAGTCGCCACCGCATTGGGTCCAGCACGCTTGAGGCGGCGCATCATCATTGCAAAGCAAGGATCGTAAAGCGTTGCCGCCATGCAGGCACCCAGCAAAATGACCAAGACACTGAACACTAGCTTGTCGGAGGTTTGCGAGATTGCGATCAGCAAAATGATCCCTGCCACCACACCGCTGCGCATGATCTTTGATCCATGCCCTGCGTCAATCCAGTATCCAACGATTGGCGCACACATTGCCCAAAGCAAAAATGCCAGCGTGTAAGTGGTCGAAATGTGAAGAACGGGCCAATGCGTCTCTAGTGCAATTTGCGCGGATAAAGCGGGTAGCAAATAGTAGAAAGCACTCCAGAATAACAACTGCGTAAATCCATGCGATCCTACGTAGCCAGTCACAACATTGCTGTGATCCTGTTGTGTCATCTCGGGTTTGGCTCAATATATATTAGGACAAATTTGTACCTACATATACGTCACAAAAAGCACCTGTCAAAACTAATTCGTCTCGGGGTGCTGTCAGACGAATGAGAACTCGCATCAGATTGCTGGTGCAGCCTGAACCTATGCGCTCAATAGTTGGCGCCACTCAGCAAGAGCAGCGGTTC
>CALGTJ010000463.1 GCA_937901435.1 uncultured Rhodobacter sp.
CGCGTTGCACCCTGTGCCCGCCACAAGCCGCGCGGATTTTATCTGCTCGCGGTAAAATTCGGTCAATCCATAGACGGCCTGTTTCTGCAACTCGGGCGCGGAATGCGGCTGCCCGTACCATTTCTCATAGGCATCAAGATCACGCAGTCGAAAATCTGCGCTGAGGTCCACGACTTTAACGTCGACTGGTAAAGCCTTGATAACAGATTGGCTTGTGGCATGAGGCAAGGCGCAAAAGACCAGATCGACCGCAGAAAAGTCGATCTCTTCGATCGTGACCAACTTTGGCAGGTCGAGGTGGCGCAGATGCGGAAACACCTCAGCCATCTGCATCCCTGCTTTGCGATCGGCACTCAGCGCGACGATCTTCATCGTGGGATGGGTTGCAATCAGCCGGACAAGTTCGGCCCCCGTGTAACCGGACGCCCCAAGTATGGCGATAGAATGGGTCATGTGACCTACCTTTTGGAAATGTTAATCAAGTTTAGGGCGTATCCCGCCCACAGGCAATCAGGCTGCGACGAATTCGATCTGTCGTCGCATAAACCGCGTTGCCTGATCCGACACCTTGCGTGGGTCGCCCGTTGTCAGAAACATCGACTTGGTCCCGGATCCATACATATTGGGATGCCGGTGCAGGTAGTCGCCCAGCGAGGCGGCGACGAGTTCTGGCTGCGAAAAAACCTTAACATGATCGCCCAGCGCTGCCTGAAAGATATCTTTCATCATCGGATAGTGGGTACAGCCCAGCACAGCCGCCTGCGGTTCCGGCATTTTGCGCATCAGCGCGTCCACATGGCTGCGCACCAGCGCCTCGGCCAGAACAATATCCCCGTCTTCGATGGCATCAACCACACCACCGCAGGCCTGCGCTTCGACATCGACACCGATAGCGCGAAAGGCCAGTTCGCGTTGAAACGCCCGGCTGCGCACCGTCGCAGGGGTGGCGAACAGGGCCACATTTTTCACATCAACCTCACGCGGCGGCGAGTTATCGCCCCAATTGCGCTCTGTCAAAGCCTCGATCATCGGCACGAACACGCCAAGAACACGCTTGTCTCTGGGCACCCAGCTTTCCTGCATCCTGCGCAGGGCCGCAGCAGAGGCCGTATTGCAGGCCAAAATGACCAGATCACACCCCGCATCAAACAGGCGCTGCGTACTTTTCTGCGTGAGATCAAGGATATCATCGGCATCGCGTACGCCGTAAGGATTATGCGCATGATCGCCCAGATACACAAAAGGAACGTCAGGCAGGGCTTTGCTCACCGCCTCAAGAACGGTTAAACCGCCCAGACCCGAATCAAAAACACCAACTGCCACTTAGGTCTTCCATCTCTCCTCGAACTCAAACCCATAATCGGTGGATTTGAGCGGTTTAGGAGACAGGGCATACGTTTGATTGCGCAAAAAATCCATCATTGATTTCGGTTCGCCCGCATAAGCGTCCAGCAGGTCTTGTGGGATGGGTCTGCCGATTGCAATTTTCACAGGTTCATCGACACGGGTGCGGAATTCGCTGATCAGCAGGGCAAGGCGCAGGGTATTGTGCAGATGGCTGGCAATCTGGAACAGGCGCGAATTATGCCCCTCGAAATAGATCGGCACCACGGTGGCCTTGGATTTCGTGATCATTTTCGCGGTGAATGTGCGCCATGCGGGATCCATCGGTGTGGCAAACGGTTTGCGCGCGGTCGCCACTGTTCCGCCGGGAAAAACACCAATCGCACCGCCCTCGGCAAGATAGGTCAGGGCCGACTTTCGGGTTTCCAGATTGACCCGCTGCGCCTCTTTCGTCTGATCAAAAGAGATCGGTAAAACATAGCGTTGCAAGGTTTCAGAGCGGCGAAAGACGTTGTTGGCGAGAATGCGGAAATCACCCCGCAACAGGCTAAGGATATGACCCATCATCACCCCATCGAGAATCCCGTAGGGGTGGTTCGAAATCAGCACCAGCGGGCCGTCCTTTGGGATATTGTCCAGCGCCCCGCCGATCACATCAAGACTAAGCCCGTAGCGTTCGGTGATGACTTGCCAGAAATCCCGCCCCTGCGCGATTTCCTCGTCATAGCCCTCGGCGCGTTTGATCAGCTTGAGGCGACCTGTGGCGTTCTCGAGAACCCGTATCACGGCCCGCCCCCCCTTTGAGCTGGCCGAACTTGCATAACTGATGTCCCGCGCGACGTGGTGGCCTGCGCCCATGCTTTGGATCCTTTTCCAATCCCTGACTTCGCTTTAGCGCGATCCATTCAATCTGACGAGACATTGTAACGGGCCAGCGACATTTTGGCCGCCGACCCGTAAAGAACAGGTTACTCAGCCGCAATTTTTTCCTGTTTGGGACTGCGCAGCGCCAACAAAAGCTCTTCGCGCCGCTTGGCGGCTTTTGCCTCATTCGCCGCCTTCACCGGGCCAAACCCACGGATCTGCAAAGGCAGTTCTGCCAAAGCGACAGCGGCGTCCAGCTGGTCATTCGACGGCCTGCCCATCGCGCCAAGATCAGCCTCGTATTGCTTGATCAGGGCGCGTTCCATTTTGCGTTCTGCTGTGCGGCCAAAGGGGTCAAAGGGCGTTCCGCGCAGAGGTTTCAGTTTTTTCAGCAGGCGGAACATCCAAAGCGAACGCGCGCCGAATTCTTTTTTCAACGGACGGCCATTGGGGCCCATTTTCGACAGCAGAGGCGGCGCGAGGTGATAGGTCAGTTTCAAATCCCCATCAAACTCGGCGCGGGCCTTGTCGTCGCTGTCCAGCAAGAGTCGGGCGACTTCGTATTCGTCCTTGTAAGACAGCAGCTTATGATAGCCGTCAGCCACGGCGGCGCGCATCCTGGGATCGGTGAAGCGGTCGACGAACTTGCGATAGCGCTTGGCTAGGCGCTTGCCCTGATAGGCGGTCAGATGTTCGGCGCGATAGGTGATTTTTTCGTCCAGCGACTTGGGCATGGCGACCACATTCGGGGTCAGAACGCGCGTGGCCTCTGCCGGGTTCAGCACCGCCCAGCGCCCATATTCGAACGCCTCGATATTCTTGGCCGCCGCCGCGCCGTTCAACTCGACCGCGCGCAGGATCGCGTCACGGCTGAGCGGGATCAGACCGTTTTGCCAGGCCGCGCCAAAGATCATCATGTTGGAATAAATCGTATCCCCCAGCAGCGCCTTGGCCAGTTTTGAGGCATCAAACATGGTCAGGCGATCCTGCAAGCGCGCCTCGAGCGCCAGAGACATGCGGTCCGTGGGCAGGGTGAATTCGGTGTTGCGGGTAAAGTCACCCGTGATGATCTCGTGAGAGTTCACCACAGCACCCGCGCGACCTGTTTTCATCAGGCCCAGCGTTTTGGCCCCTGCCGAAACCACCAGATCGCCGCCAATCAGGACGTCACATTCTCCGGTGGCGACCCGGATCGCAGTGATATCGCCCGGGTCATTCGCCAAGCGGCAGTGGATATGCACCGCACCGCCTTTTTGCGCCAGACCGGCCATTTCCATCATGCCCGCACCCTTGCCGTCCAGATGCGCGGCCATCGCCATCACAGCCCCGATCGTCACAACGCCGGTGCCGCCAACGCCGGTGATGACAACGTTATGGGTGCCGTCGATCTGTGGCAAAACCGGGTCAGGCAACGTACCAACTTTGACGCGCACGGTGGCCTCTTTGTGCACTTTAGCCCCCTCCACGGTCACGAAAGAGGGGCAAAACCCTTTGACGCAGCTAAAATCTTTGTTGCACGACGACTGGTCAATCGCCCGCTTGCGGCCCAGTTCGGTTTCCACCGGCACGATCGAGACGCAGTTGGACTGCACCCCGCAATCGCCGCAGCCCTCACAGATGTCGGTGTTGATGAACACGCGCTTGTCCGGGTCGGGGAACAGGCCGCGCTTGCGGCGGCGACGCTTTTCGGCAGCACAGGTCTGCACATAGACGATGGCCGACACGCCTTTGTATTCGGCGAACCGTTCCTGCACCTGCATCAACTCGTCGCGCGGATGGCTGGTGATACCTTTGGGAAAGGCGGCGGGGTCCACGTCTTCCTTGTCATCATAGACCAACGCCACATTGCGCACGCCCATGGCCAGCAATTCGCGGGTGATCTGATCGGCGGACAGCCCGCCATCGTTGCCCTGCCCGCCCGTCATCGCGACGGCATCGTTGAACAGGATCTTGTAGGTGATATTGGCCTTGGACATCAGCGCAAAGCGGATCGCCTGCACGCCTGAATGGTTATAGGTGCCGTCGCCGAGGTTCTGAAACACGTGGTCGCGGGTTGAAAAGACCGATTCCCCGACCCAATTCGCGCCCTCGCCCCCCATGTGCGTGTAACCCAGCGTCTCGCGGTCCATCCATTGCGCCATGAAATGACAGCCGATGCCCGCATAAGCGCGGCTGCCTGTCGGTACTTTGGTCGAGGTGTTGTGAGGGCAACCAGAGCAGAAATACGGCAGCCGCGCCGCGATTTCCTGTGCGTTGTCAGCTTGTCGGGCTTGGTCGAGCGCCTGCAAACCGGCCTTGATGCCGTCGGTACAGCGCCTCTCTTCGGTGAGGATCGCGCCGATCTTTTCTGCTATCATCACCGGCTCTATTGCCCAGGACGCCGGAAACAGGACATTCCCGCCAGAATCACGCCCGCCCACGACGCGCGGACGGTTGGCGGCATCAAACAGCGCCTCTTTGATCTGCACCTCCATCAGCTTGCGCTTTTCCTCGACCACGACGACCAGATCCAGCCCCTCTGACCATTCGGTAAAGCTTTGCATATCCAGCGGAAATGTCTGGCCGATCTTGTAGGTGGTGATCCCCAGCCGTTCGGCCTCTGCCGCATCAATCCCCAGCAAGGCCAGAGAGTGTAGCAGGTCCAGCCAGTTCTTTCCGGCGGCGACAAAGCCGATCTTGGCCCCCGGCTTGCCCCAGACGCGCTTGTCGATCTTGTTGGCGCGCGCAAACGCCTCTGCGGCAAAGCGTTTGTATTCGATCAGCCGCGCCTCTTGCGGCACGCGGTCATCCACAAGGCGGATGTTCAGCCCGTCTGCGGGCATTTTGAAGTCAGGCGTGACGAACGACATCCGATCCGGGCGGCCATCCACGACCGATGTCACCTCTACCGTGTCTTTCATCAGCTTCAGCCCCGCCCAAAGCCCGGAAAACCGCGACAGGGCAAAGGCATAGAGGCCATAGTCCAGAATTTCCTGCACACCTGCGGGCGACAGGACGGGCATATAGCTGTCCATCATCGCCCAGTCGCTTTGGTGCAGGGTGGTCGAGGATTCGCCCGTATGATCGTCCCCCATCGCCATGATGACACCGCCATTGGGCGAGGTCCCGGCCATATTGGCGTGGCGCATCACATCGCCGGACCGATCAACCCCCGGCCCCTTGCCGTACCACAGACCAAAGACGCCGTCATATTTGCCCTCACCGCGCAGTTCGGCCTGTTGGGTGCCCCAGATTGCGGTGGCGGCCAGATCTTCGTTCAGGCCTAATTGGAACGTGATATCAGAGGCTTCCAGCTCTTTAGAGGCACGCTGCATCTGCTGATCGACAGACCCGAGCGGCGAGCCGCGATAACCCGTCACATAGCCCGCCGTGTTCAACCCCGCCGCCGCGTCACGCGCCTTCTGCATCATCATCAGCCGCACCAAGGCCTGCGTGCCGTTCAACAAGATCTGGGATTTTTCCAGATCAAAGCGATCATGAAGTGAGATATCCTGCCGCATTCTTTTGCATCCTCCAAGGCCGTGCCCTATATTCAGTATAGGTCAAAAAGTCTGACCTAGAAAATCAAAAGATGTTAATCACTCTGTTTGCGTTTTCGGTTACCACCCCGGTAATTCCCGAGACAGAATCAGGTTGAATAGGTAATGGTTGCGCCATCATGGACTGGGACAAGCTAAGAATATTTCACGCGGTAGCGGATGCCGGGTCTCTGACCCATGCTGGCGAAACGCTTCACCTGTCGCAATCCGCCGTGTCGCGCCAGATTCGCGCGCTAGAGGAAAGCCTCAGCGCGACGCTGTTTCACCGCCATGCGCGCGGGCTTATCCTGACCGAGCAGGGCGAACTGCTGTTTGACGCCACAAACAGCATGATCCGGCGTCTGGACAAGGCAGAGGCGCGCATTCGCGACAGCAAGGAAGAGGTGTTTGGCGATCTGCGCGTCACCACCACCACCGGATTCGGCACGCTCTGGCTCGCCCCGCGCCTGCACAAATTGTATGAAAAATACCCCGACCTGAAAATCGACCTGATGCTGGAAGAACGCGTGCTGGATCTGCCCATGCGAGAGGCCGATGTGGCCATCCGGATGAAGGAACCGTCACAGGCCGACCTGATCCGCCGCCGTCTGATGTCGGTGCGCATGCGCCTTTACGCCTCGCCCAAGTATCTGGCTGAAAACGGCACTCCGACCCGCATGTCAGACATTTCCGCCCATCGCCTGATCTGCCAGAACACCTCTGCCGCGCAGGTCGCAGCGGGTGCGGTTCTGGTGCAGGATCTGCTGTCTTATGACGTCAAGTCCTTGCTGACAGTGAATAATTATTTTGGCGTGCTGCAAGGTGTCATCAATAATCTGGGGGTCGGCGTGCTGCCCGATTACCTGACAGAAGATTTTCCGGACCTAATCCGTGTGCTGCCCGATCTGGAATCCAGCGAAGTGCCCGTGTTCCTTGCCTACCCAGAGGAGTTGCGCAATTCCAAACGCATCTCTGCGTTCCGCGATTTCGTCATGGAAGAGATCATCGCCCACAGAAACCGGCTTAAAGAGGGGGCGGAAAGCCCGTAAATTGTGCAGCCATGCAAGAATCGCATAACGGCTTTGCGGCGAAAATAAGGCTTTTGTCTTGATCGAATATCACACCGCTCTTAATTGCATCGTAACGCCACGCGGTGAGGCAATTCTCGCATCGGTGTTACCTCCCTGTTGGACTGGGCCGGGCTTGACCCGGCCCTTTTTTTTCGTCGCCAACCCGCATGCGTTAGACTTGTCAAAATTCGGACCGGGAAAGCGCTCCATCAAAAAACCACCAGACAAAAACGTCACACCGATACGACCGCACCTTATCGTTCTGAGCGTCTTTAGCCTGCTGTGTTTAACGATTATTGTCGCAATCGCCGGGATTCTACTGGCATCAGCGCTGATTCCCGGCGACACGAGCAAAAAAGGCCAATTAGGAATTCTGGCTCTGTTGCCGGTTCTTTGGCTTTGGAAAAAGGTTTTTATTCGCTTCGGCTTGCGTTTCAGCAGCCCTGAACAGACCAAAGACTAGTCGCGAGGTGGCCGGCTCCCTTAGCTCTGCTTGAGTTCAGGAATTTCAATGCAGTAAGCGAAACTCAGTACCCTGAGTTTATTGCGGTCGGCGTAAAGGCAATTGCCCCAAACGCACCGCCCCCTTTCCCCTGCCTGCACCATAGCTTAAGACCGCGCACAAATGGGCGCCTACACGGGGAATGCAGATGACCGAGCCAGCTATCACCAAAGACCTGATCGCCGCCCATGGCCTGAGTGACGATGAATACACCAGCCTGCTGGACATCATCGGGCGCGTGCCGACCTTCACCGAACTCGGCATCTTCTCAGCCATGTGGAACGAGCATTGTTCCTATAAGTCGTCGAAAAAATGGCTGCGCACCCTGCCAACCGAGGGACCTCAGGTGATTTGTGGTCCCGGAGAGAACGCAGGCGTGGTCGATATCGGCGACGGTCAGGCGGTGATCTTCAAGATGGAAAGCCACAACCACCCCAGCTATATCGAGCCTTATCAAGGCGCGGCCACAGGCGTTGGCGGCATCCTGCGCGATGTCTTTACCATGGGCGCGCGGCCCATCGCGGCGATGAATGCGCTGTCGTTTGGCGAGATTAGCCATCACAAAACCCGCCAGCTTGTGCATGGCGTGGTCGAGGGCGTTGGCGGCTATGGCAATGCCTTCGGCGTGCCGACCGTGGGCGGAGAGGTGCGGTTTCACCCCGCTTATAATGGCAACTGCCTTGTGAACGCCTTCGCGGCGGGCCTCGCGGATGCGGACAAGATTTTCTACTCTGCTGCCTCTGGTGTGGGCATGCCCGTCGTCTACCTTGGGGCCAAGACGGGGCGCGATGGCGTCGGCGGAGCCACCATGGCCAGCGCCGAGTTTGACGACACCATCGAGGACAAGCGCCCCACTGTGCAGGTTGGCGATCCCTTCACCGAAAAGCGCCTGATGGAGGCGACGCTGGAACTGATGGCCACGGGGGCCGTGATTTCCATTCAGGACATGGGCGCGGCTGGCCTGACCTGCTCTGCGGTCGAAATGGGCGACAAGGGCGGGCTGGGCGTAAAGCTGACCCTCGAGGATGTGCCGCAACGCGAAACCGACATGACTGCCTACGAAATGATGCTGTCAGAATCGCAGGAACGCATGTTGATGGTCCTGAAGCCCGAACTAGAGGCAGAGGCCCGCGCGGTGTTCATCAAATGGGATCTGGATTTCGCCATCGTGGGCGAAACCATCGCAGAGGACCGCTTTATCATCGTCCATAACGGAGAGGTCAAAGCCGACCTGCCGCTTTCGAAATTGTCCAGTTCTGCCCCCGAATACGACCGCCCATGGGTGCCCACCCCAGAGGCAGAGCCGCTGGCAGATGTGCCCCAGATCGACCCGATTGATGGCCTCAAGGCGCTGATATCCAATGTGAATTACTGTGCGAAAAACTGGGTATTTGAACAATACGACACGATGGTCATGGCCGATACTGTGCGCACGCCGGGCCTTGGCGCGGGCATCATCCGTGTGCATGGCAGCAACAAAATGCTCGCCTTTACCTCTGACGTGACGCCGCGCTATGTGCGCGCCAACCCGTTCGAGGGCGGCAAACAGGCGGTGGCAGAGGCCTATCGCAACCTGACCGCCGTTGGCGCGAAACCGCTGGCGACCACCGACAACATGAACTTTGGCAACCCGGAAAAGCCAGAAATCATGGGGCAATTTGTCGGCGCGATCCAAGGTATCGGGGCCGCCTGCATCGCTCTGGATATGCCGATCGTGTCCGGCAACGTCTCGCTTTATAATGAAACCGACGGCCAGCCGATCCTGCCGACCCCGACCATTGGTGCTGTCGGCCTGATCGACGGCCCAGAGGACCTGATCGGACGCGAGGTCCGCGAGGGTCATGTGCTGCTGATGGTTGGCGACAGCCACGGACATCTCGGCCAATCTGCCCTGCTGGCCGAAGTCTTCAACCGCGAGGACGGCGACGCGCCTCATGTGGATCTGGAGGCCGAGTCGCGCAACGGTGACTTCATCCGTGCCAACCGCGAGATGATCCGCGCCTGCACCGACCTCAGCGATGCCGGGCTCGCGCTGGCTGCGTTTGAACTGGCCGAATCCTCTGGCGTCGGGATCACACTGGACAGCGGCGAAACGCCCGACCTCTTTGGCGAGGATCAGGCCCGCTATCTGATCGCATGCAACTTCGATCAGGCCGAAGCCCTTATGAGTGCAGCGGCGTTGGCCGAGGTTACGCTGACAAGCGTGGGAAAATTCACCGGCACCACGGTCAAGTTCGGCGAGAGCGAGGCCCCGCTGGAAGAGCTTTCTGCGCTTTACCGCGGTAGTTTTGCCGCCCAGTTCGGCTAGGTCACGGCGTCGAGCAAAAGCGCCAACCAAGGAATACAGCTTGCGCCCCGTTGGGCGCAGTCATTGGGCGCAGTCATTTTGGTCACGGCTGGCTTGCAGGTATAGCCTGCGCACCTTATCTTTGCCCTAAACAACCAAGGACGCGCTCCATGCCCATGCAAGCCAAAGACATCGAAGACCTGCTGCGCCAGACCTTCCCCGCCGCCCAGATCACCGTCTCTGGCGACGACGGCGTCCATATGGCGGCCATGGTCGTCGACGAAAGCTTTCGCGGCAAGAACCGTGTGCAACAACAACGCGCCGTATACGCCGCACTCAAAGGCAAGATGGACGGCCCATCGGGCGAATTGCACGCGCTTGCCCTGACCACAAAGGCCCCTGACTGATGGAATGCACACCGCGCAACGTCTTGCTTGTGACCCTGTTCGGCCCGCTGCTGTTGCTCGTCCCGCTCTGGCGCGGCGTTAAACGCGCGCTGACAGCAAAGACAGACCGATCATGACAGCAATGAAGCTCGTGGTCATCGGCGGCGCCCTTCTTTTGGCGCTTGCTTTCATTCTGCTTGCCACAGGCGGCGCGAAAGAACGACGAAAATCAGCGAAACCCGCGGAAAATCAAAAGGACTGACACGCCACGCAGCCGGGCTTGTCGATCCGTCACGAAAAAAATACACTAACGCCAACCGCGCAAGACCTATGCGCAAAATGGAGAATTGAGAAGATGAGCGACGTCACAACCCAGATCAAAGACACGGTCACCAGCAACGATGTGGTGCTGTTCATGAAGGGCACGAAATCCATGCCGCAATGCGGGTTTTCCTCGCGCGTTGCAGGTGTTCTGAACTTTATGGGCGTCGAATTCGCCGATGTAAACGTGCTGGCCGATGAAACCATCCGTCAGGGCATCAAGGATTATTCCGACTGGCCGACCGTGCCACAGCTTTACGTCAAGGGCGAATTCGTCGGCGGTTGTGACATCATCACCGAAATGACCCTTTCGGGCGAGCTTGACAGCATGTTCGACGAACAGGGCATCACTTACGATAAGGACGCTGCCAACAAGATCCGCGAAGCCAACGGATAACGGTAGCGTTTCTCAAAAGACCTGACCCATCACGTGCCCCTTAACGCATTGAAATTTTTGATTTCAAACAGCGTTGAGGGAGAGATGTTTTCCGAAAGGGCTTTAGGCAGCGCACACCATTCTGCAACGCCTTCTTTGTCAAAACGCCGTGCAAAAAGGCTGATCGTTCCGGAACTTCAGGCCGCCGAAAACCATAGATCCAAAATTGCGAACGGGCGGGCAAAACGGCCCGCCCGAAACTACCACGAGACCCCGACGTGTCGTCAAACCCTAGCCGTTGATCCCTTGTGTCTGCGCAGGAGTGCGTAAGCTGGGTAGAGGTTTGGGGTTGTTTTTAGGACCAAGCTTGCAATAATTCACGCCGCCTTGGGACACCGTATCCAGATCCCCACACCCGGTTTTCTCACCCGGCAGGGAATAGCATATTCCGCCCTGCAAATACGGACATCCAGCGTCCTTTTGCGGAAGCATTTTCGCCGAGGCCATCTGCACGCCACAAACACTGAGGACCAAAGCTGCCAGTCCGGACACATATATTTTTTTCACGTTTAATACCTACACTAAGTTACCGTTCTGAAACCTTCGCAGAATGCCCTTTGAAGTCAAGATATTTGATATTGGGCCGTTTGCGCACAGGGAAACCCCAACAGAACTACCGCTGACACCAGCCAAAAGCGCGCTGAAACCAGCCGCACTGCAACATCCCCAGATTGACCACCGCAGCGTCGGCCCTGTGGCCAAAAGCATCGCGTCACCTATCATCTTGCGAAAAATAGGCGCGCGGCAGCGCCCCTTTTGGTCACCTTACCTTTGGAAAACATGCGCAGGCCAAGCCCTAGACATCAGGCAGACAGTTTTTCATCCACCTTGGCGGCCAGCGCCTCTGCCCGCGCTGCGATTTCGGCGAAACTGTCGGTGACGGACTGCGGGATCACAGACACCTCGATCCGCTGCGGCTCTGGCGGCGGGGTGTTGCGCAGCGTCTCGACCTCTTGCTGCACCGTGGCCATCTGCGCCTTCATCTCGCGCAGTTGTTCTTCCATGCCGGCGGTCTTGTCGGCCAGCATCAGCCCCGCCATCAACAACATCCGCGACTCGGGCAGACGCCCGATCTGGGCGGACAGGGCCGAGGCCTCTGTGTCCAGCATGGCGGCAGCAGAGTGCAGGTAATGCTCTTCGCCCTCCTGACAGGCGACACCAAACTCACGTCCTCCGATAGCAACTTTGACTTCAGTCATCTTGCGCCTCCTGCAACATTGGCTTCAGCGAGGCCAAGATTTCATCCATCTCGGCGCGATCCGCCTCGCGTACCGCGCGCAGACCATCCAGTTCAGAGGTCATCGCCTGATTGATCAGATGCGGCTCGATCGTGCCTTTGGCCGCCGCCTCACGCAGAGTGCTGAGCGAGGCCTGCAAATGCTGGTTCGTCTTGCGCATCTGCTGCAACTGGTTCTTGGCCTCAATGGCAGAAGCTTTGGCGGCACTCAATTCGCTTTCCACCTCGGCCAGTTTCGTCTCCAGCCCCTTGCGCAGCGATTTTACCCGCTCTTCCAGTTGCGCGTTGGCGATCTGTTCCGCCTCCAGCGCCTCGCGCAGGCCGGTCAGCTCTGCCGGGTCCGCCACCGGCTCTGTCGAGGGAACGGACAACCCATCCAACCCGCTGCCGATCTGATCCAACGCCGACGTGATCCGCCGCTCTAGTTCTGCTATGTCTGTCATCTGCCTCTCCAGTTCCTCGCTTTGACTGTCAGACGGACCGGTCCGAAAAGCAAAGCGAATCACACAACCTTTTACCTTTTGGCGATTTTACCCGCCTAGATCAGGAAATGCGCCCCCTTTGCGCCCAATAGCTTACCCGGCACGCTTGATCTTCTGTTCCTTGCTGGTATCACCACCGCAAAACGCCCCCAATTCAAAGGATCCCGACCCGTGGAGATTTCAGATCTGAAGACCAAGCACCCAGAGCATTGGATGAAGGCGGCTGCGATCCGCACTTTGGCCATGGACGCGGTCGCCGCCGCCAATTCCGGGCACACCGGAATGCCGATGGGGATGGCCGATGTGGCCACGGTCTTGTTTCAAAACCATCTGAAATTCGACTCAAGCGCGCCGGACTGGGCCGACCGGGACCGGTTCATCCTGTCGGCGGGTCATGGATCGATGCTGCTGTATGCGCTGCTGCATCTGACCGGATACGAGGATATGACCCTCGATCAGATCAAAAACTTCCGCCAATGGGGCGCGATCACGGCCGGGCATCCTGAATATGGTCACGCCAAGGGAATCGAAACGACCACCGGCCCGCTGGGTCAGGGCCTTGCGAATGCGGTCGGTTTTGCACTGGCCGAAGAGGTGCTGCGCGCACGCTACGGCAAGAAGGTTGTAGATCACTTCACCTATGTCATCGCAGGCGACGGCTGTTTGATGGAGGGGGTCAGCCACGAGGCCATCGGTCTGGCGGGCAAGCAAAAGCTGGAAAAGCTGATCGTCTTTTGGGACAACAACAACATCACCATCGACGGCACGGTCGATATGGCCGACATCACCGACCAGCCCAAACGGTTCAACGCGGCAGGCTGGCATGTGCAAGAGATCGACGGTCACGATCCAGAGGCGATTGACGCCGCGATCACCGCCGCCAAGGAAAGCCACAAACCCTCGATGATCGCCTGCAAGACCCATATCGCCTTGGGACATGCAGCGCAGGACACGTCGAAAGGCCACGGCGCGCTGACCAATCCGGATCAGATCGCAGACACCAAGCGGGTGTACGGTTGGGACGGCGGTCCATTCGAGATCCCCACCAATATCAAAGCCCAGTGGGAAGAGATCGGCCTGCGCAACACGGGCGCACGCGCCGCATGGGAAGAACGGATTGCAGGCCTGAGCGAGAACCGTCAGGCGCAGTTCCGCCGCGAAATGGCGGGCGACGTGCCAAAGAAACTGTCCGCGACGATCAAACGATTTAAGGCAGAAATGTCTGAAACCGCGCCCAAAATGGCGACCCGCGCGGCCTCTGAAAAGGTGCTGGGAGTGATCAACCCGATCATGCCCGAAACCGTGGGCGGCTCTGCTGACCTGACCGGGTCCAACAACACAAAAACGCCGGATATGGGCGTGCATGAACCTGAAAACCGCGCGGGCCGCTATATTCATTATGGCATCCGAGAGCACGGCATGGCCTCGGCGATGAACGGTCTGGCGCTGCACGGCGGGGTCAAGGCCTATGGCGGCACCTTTATGGTGTTCACCGATTACGCGCGTCCTGCCATGCGTCTGTCGGCGCTGATGGGCGTGGGTGCGATCTATGTGATGACCCATGACAGCATCGGTCTGGGCGAAGATGGCCCGACCCACCAACCGGTCGAGCATCTGGCCATGCTGCGTGCCACGCCAAATATGAACGTCTTCCGCCCCGCTGACGCTGTGGAAACTGCAGAAGCCTGGGAAATCGCGCTGGAAAACAGTAAAACGCCCTCGGTTCTGTCGCTTACGCGCCAAGGCCTGCCCACAGTGCGGTTGGATCACAAATCCAAGAACCTTACAGCACAGGGTGCCTATGTGCTGGCCGATGCGGACGGCAAACGACAGGCAATCCTGATCGCGACGGGGTCCGAGGTCAGTCTGGCCTTGAAAGCCCGCGAGATCCTGCAGGCCGAAGGCATCGGCACACGCGTTGTCTCTATGCCCTGCCAAGAACTTTTTGCCCAGCAGGACGAGACCTATCGCCGCCGCGTTCTACCGGCAGGGCCCGTGCGCGTCGCCATCGAGGCGGGCGTCGAATTTGGCTGGGATCGCTGGCTGATCGGTGAGCGTGGCAAATCGGGCAAGGCTGGCTTTGTCGGGATGCCCGCATTTGGCGCCTCGGCCCCGGCCGAAGTGTTGTTCGAAAAATTCGGCATCACCGCAGAGGCAGCCGCACAAAAAGTACGCGACCTGCTGGCCTAGACCCCGTTTCTCTCAGCAAAGAGGCATCACACTGGATGCCCCTTTGATCGCTCCCTGCCCCAGTCCCCCAAGTGTCTTGGAACGTTCAGGTAACACCCCGGCAGGATCCAATTAGAGCCCACGCAGGACCCACCTCAGGACCGGATGTATGACAAATATCATTGCCTTCTGGCTTGCCGTCCTGATCCTTGGGTTCTTCGCCTTCGATTTCTTTTTCATGGAGGATAACATGTTTATCTTCCTTGGCCGAAAACTCCTCGATCTTCTGGAATATCTCGCCTTCTGGCGCTGAGCTGCGCAGTTGCGGTTGACCTTTCCACGATTATCCCGTTTTTGGCGCTAAAAGGCGCTCGGGCGTTTTGACCGGACGTTGTGACATTCAAACCCAAGGAGACGTCACCATGGCCGTCAAAGTTGCAATTAATGGATTTGGCCGGATCGGACGCAATGTGCTGCGCGCGATCATTGAGTCCGGACGCACCGATATCGAAGTTATCGCGATCAACGATCTGGGCCCGGTCGAGACCAACGCCCATCTGTTGCGATACGACTCGGTACATGGCCGCTTTCCCGCGACCGTCACCACCACCACGGACACCATCGACGTGGGGCGTGGCCCGATCCGCGTGACCGCGATCCGCAACCCCGCCGATCTGCCATGGTCGGATGTGGACGTGGTGATGGAATGCACCGGCATTTTCACCAGCAAAGAGAAATGTCAGGCCCATCTGGACAATGGCGCAAGCCGCGTACTGATCTCGGCCCCCGGCTCTGACGCGGATAAGACCATCGTTTATGGTGTGAACCACGACGTGCTGACCTCGGCAGATCTTGTGGTCTCTAATGCCTCTTGCACCACCAATTGCCTGTCACCTGTGGTAAAAGTGCTGAATGACGAGATCGGCATCGTCAAAGGCTTTATGACCACGATCCACAGCTACACCGGCGATCAGCCGACGCTGGACACGATGCACGGCGACCTCTACCGCGCCCGCGCGGCGGCCCTGTCGATGATCCCGACCTCGACCGGGGCGGCCAAGGCCGTGGGTCTGGTGCTGCCGGAACTGAACGGCAAACTGGACGGCGTTGCGATCCGCGTGCCGACCCCGAATGTGTCCGTCGTTGACCTGACGTTCGAGGCCGCCCGCGCCACCACGATCGAAGAGATCAACGCCGCGATCCGCACCGCTGCCTATGGTCCGCTTAAGGGTATTCTGGGCTATACGGATGAAAAGCTGGTCTCGACCGACTTCAATCACGATCCCCATTCCTCGATTTTCCACATGGATCAGACCAAGGTCATGGAGGGCACCATGTGTCGCATCCTGACATGGTATGACAACGAATGGGGCTTTTCCAACCGGATGAGCGACACTGCCGTCGCCATTGGCAGATTGATCTAACACCCTGCGAAAAAACATAAAAAAGGCGCCCCGTTGATGGCGCCTTCTTTATGACTTACGGTCGCGGGCTTATCGCCCCAGTCGCGTATACAGGCTGTCGCGTACTGCGGGGGTTACGAATTTTGACACATCCCCGTCAAGACGGGCGATTTCCTTGACCAGCTTTGACGCAATCGCCTGATATTTGGCCTCGGCCATCAGAAACATGGTCTCTACACTGGAATCAAGCGCGCGGTTCATGCCAACCATTTGATATTCATATTCGAAATCTGCCACAGCCCGCAGGCCACGGATAATCACCGTCGCGCCGACATCGGTCGCACAGTCGATCAAAAGGTTCTCGAAAGGATGGACGACAATCTCGCCCCGCCTGCCGTTCGCATCGCCCAGCTTGGCGGTCTCTGCCTCAACCATGGCCACACGTTCTTCAAGGGTAAACAACGGCCCCTTGTCGCGGTTGATCGCCACGCCGATCACCAGCCGATCAACCAATAAAGAGGCCCGCCCGATGATATCAAGGTGCCCCAGTGTCAGCGGGTCGAACGTACCTGCATAAAGTCCGGTGCGCATCCCACGCCCCTCCCTTGTGAATTCCGCGCCACGCAACAATATTGCGGGATCAGATGCAAGAGGCAGTTTCGTGGAACATCCAAAGGCGCGCGCTATTCATACGCTTGACCGCTGTGTCGCAGATCCCAGACACGCCCGTTGCATCCGGTCCGACACGCCCCGGATCGCGGGCACAACAGGATCGTCAATGCCCCATTATCATCCCTTCAAGTGCTTGTTTTTCCATCGCCAATTCACTTAGTCGCGCCTTGACCACATCACCGATAGAGATCAGTCCGACCATTTCCGTTCCTTCCAACACCGGCATGTGACGAAAGCGCCCGTCGGTCATTTTCGTCAGAACCGCATCGGCAGAGTCTTCGCGCGCGCAGCCGATCAGGTCGCGGGTCATCATGGTGTCAACTGTTTCGCTCAGGCAGGCGGTGCCGCGCCGCCCGAGTTCGCGCACGATATCGCGTTCGGACAGGATGCCCTCGGGCGTCTTGCCGTCCGAACTGATGATCACGGCCCCGATCCGGCGGCTGGACAAAAGCTCTGTCGCGGCCCCGACTGTGGTCTCTGGCGCGATCGTCACAACGCCATCGTCAGACTTTGCCTTGAGTATTTGATGCACCAACATGATTAACCCTCCCAATGGTATTTACTTTTTTATGTGGTCAGCGTGGCGTGAGCAGTGCCACTCTGTCAAGTGGAACAACCTTCCAGCCGCGCAACCTCGGCGCGAACCCCCTTTTCCAGCAATGTTGACACCAGCGTCAGCCGCGCGGCGCGGGCGTCGTCCTGATGTCGGATAAGATAGAAGGAGCGGGTTAACGAAAGCTGATCTTCCAGCACTTTTTTCAGTTCCGGCGCGAAGGGAAGGATAAAGTCATGGGTGACGCCGATGCCGCCGTGATTGCGCAAAAAGCCAAGCTGCACAGAGACAAGATTTGAGGCGAGCGTGGGGTGTTCAACCATCAGATCACTGAGGAAATCCAGTTCGGGATAAAAGATCATGTCCTGAATGTAGCCGACCAGCCGATGTTGTTTCAGTGCGGCGAGGCTGTCGATGGGGCCATGCCTGCGCAGGTAGCTTTCAGAGGCGGCCAGATGCAGGTGATAATCGGTGATCTTCTTAGTGATGATGCGCCCGGTGGGCGGTGGCGAGACGGTGATGGCCAGATCCGCCTCGCGTTTGGACAGATTGATGACACGCGGCAGCGCGACGATTTGCAGTTCCAATTCAGGGTGTTGGACAGAGATCGCAGCGCAGACTTGGGGCAGGATGAAACTGGCACAGCCGTCTGTGGCCCCGATACGCACCTGACCGGACAGGCGTTCGCCCTGCCCTCTCAACTCGTCATTGCCCGCCACGACCGCCTGTTCGGCGCGTTCCGCATGGGCCAACAAACGCCCGCCCGCATCCGTCAACGCATAGCCCTGCGGGGATTTGGTGAACAGCTGCGCCCCCAGCGCATCCTCCAGCCGCTGGATGCGCCGCCCCACGGTCGCGGGATCGCGTTTCAGGACCTGCCCCGCCGCAGAAAGGCTCTCTCGCCGCGCCACGGCAAGGAAAATGCGCAGGTCGTCCCAATCCATCTCGGCCTCCATACAGACAAATTTGCAAAGCCCTTTTGGGAA